>CAJUQU010000291.1 GCA_910588595.1 uncultured Lachnospiraceae bacterium
GACTGGAGTTCAGACGTGTGCTCTTCCGATCTCTGGCACTATGAGATGGAGGATGAGGACAGTCCGCTTACGCTCAACGGAGTTGTATACAATGAAATGAAGGGAGCATTCTCATCTCCTGACGAAGTCAATGACAGGGAAGTACTCAATTCGCTCTTTCCAGATACCCCGTATGGCGTGGAATCGGGAGGAGACCCCAAAGTGATCCCGGAGCTTACGTATGAGCAGTTCCTGGCGTTTCACGGGAAATATTATCACCCGTCAAACAGCTATATCTATCTGTATGGAAATATGGATATGGTTAAAAAGCTGGAATGGCTGGACGAGAAGTATCTGAGTCAGTTTGACAAGATTGACGTGGATTCTGCATTGAAAGAGCAGGCGGCGTTTGAAAAACCTGTAGAAATATATAAAGAGTACCCGGTGATGGAGGGAGAATCGTTAGAGGATAACACCTATCTATCATACAACACAGTTGTCGGGACGAGCCTCGACAAGGAATTGTACTATGCGATGGAGATTTTGGAATACGCATTGTGCTCTGCGTCCGCGGCGCCCCTGAAACTTGCGTTGATCCATAAAAACATCGGCACAGAGGTCTATACCGTGTATAACAATGGCATTTATCAGCCGTATTTTTCGATCGTTGCCAAAAATGCAAATGTCTCACAGAAAGAAGAGTTTGTGCGTACCATTGAGAGTGAGCTTGCACGCATCGTAAAAGAAGGCATTGATAAAAAGTCACTGCTCGCAGGTTTGAACTACTATGAGTTCCGATACAGGGAGGCTGATTTTGGCTCTTATCCCAAGGGGCTGATGTATGGTCTGCAGATGTTTGATTCATGGCTTTATGATGACAGGATGCCGTTTGACATGATCGAGGCAATTGATATCTTTAAGAAACTAAAGGAAAAGATCAATACAGATTACTATGAAAAGTTAATAGAGAAATACCTGGTTCAAAACCAGCACAAATCAATTCTTGTAGTGGCACCCAGGGAGGGGCTTACTGCAATGCAGGAGAGACAGCTTGCGGACAAACTTGCCGCATATAAGGCGGGACTTACAGGTGAAGAGATCAGGCAGATCGTGTCGGATACAAAGGAACTGCGGGAGTATCAGGAGATGGAGGACACACCGGAGGATCTGGCAAAGATACCGATGTTAAAGCGTGAGGACATGAAGAAGGAATCGGAGGATTTTGTGAACGAGGTCCGCAGAATCGGAGATACCAATGTTCTTTTTCATGATATCCAGACGAATGGTATCGGTTATATCAGGTTGATCTTTGATGCTGCCAATATACCGGCAGACCTGTTTTCGTATATAGGAATCCTCAAGAATGTGCTGGGGTATGTGGATACAGACAAATACAGTTACGGGGAGCTCTGCAATGAGATCAATATCCATACAGGAGATATGGTGAGCAGTGTCAATACCTATGTCAATGCAAAAAAACTGGACGAATACAAACTTACATTCGAGCTTAAGACAAAAGCCATGTACGATGAACTGCCTGCGGCATTTGAACTGATGACAGAGATCATGACAGCTTCTAAGTTGGATGATGAGGATCGGATTCTTGAGATCCTCGAGGAGTTAAAGTCGATCATGCAGGGAAATATGACTGCGGCAGGACACACGCTTGCTGCGGTGAGAGCGATGTCATATTTCAGTGAGACAGCAGCCGTTTCAGAGCTTGTGAACGGTCTGCCATGTTATCGTATGCTGGAAAAACTCACGGATGACTTTGACGGGAATAAGGACGAGCTGCTTGACAGACTTACAGAGCTCACAAGGTGCATCTTCAGACCGGAAAATCTTTTGGTGGATCTCACAGCTACGGAGGAAGGTTTTGAGAGAATAAAAGAACTCGTCGCGCCGATGAAGTCTAAGCTTTTTACTGAACCGGTGAGGAAAGAACGTTTTGCGATTGTGACAGAGAAGAAAAATGAAGGTTTCTCCACTTCGGCACAGATTCAGTATGTGTGCAGGGCAGGGAATTATATGACAGATACAGACCATGTATATACAGGCGCACTACGGGTGTTAAAAGTGATGCTGCGCTATGATTATCTGTGGGTCAATGTGCGTGTCAAGGGCGGTGCGTATGGCATTATGTGCAACTTTGGCAAGACAGGTGACAGTTATCTAGTTTCCTACAGAGACCCAAATCTCAAAAAAACAGTTGACATATTCGAGAAAACGAGTGATTATTTAAGAGAATTTAGCGCGGACGAGCGGACTATGACCAAGTATATAATCGGAGCAGTCAGTGATATGGACGTGCCTATGACACCGGCAGTCAAGGGAAGCCGGTCTTCGAGTGCCTATCTGACGAACCTCGATTTTGCAGAAGTGCAGAGAGAACGCGATGAAGTGCTGTCATGCAGCCAGGAGAGCATCAGAGAATTTGCGGGCTATCTGGATACGATCATGGCGCGGGATGTCATTTGTGTGGTTGGAAATGGACAGTCGATTGATGAGAATAAAGAAATGTTTATGAAAGTGGAGAATCTTTTTCATTAAGGAGCGGACACACTTGTCCCTGATGGAGGAATATACAATATGAACAAAAAGTACAAGTCGGGTTTTGCGGCACTGATCGGCAGACCAAATGTAGGGAAATCAACACTGATGAACTGTCTGATCGGACAGAAGATCGCCATCACATCAAAAAAGCCGCAGACAACCAGAAACCGCATACAGACAGTGTACACTTCCGATGAGGGACAGATCATCTTTGTGGACACGCCGGGTATCCACAAAGCGAAGAACAAACTTGGCGATTACATGGTAAATGTGGCGGAACACAGTCTGCGGGATGTAGATGTCATCTTGTGGCTGGTAGAGCCGACGGATTATATTGGTGCAGGTGAACAGCACATCATTGAACAGCTGAAGAAAATAAAAGCCCCCATCATATTGGTGATCAATAAGATCGATACTGTGAAAAAGGAACAGCTTCTTGGATATATCGACACTTACCGCAAGGAACTTGATTTTGCAGAGATTGTTCCCGTGTCGGCGCTGAAAAAAGACAACACGGATGTACTCATCACACAGATCATGAAATATTTGCCATATGGACCGGCATATTACGATGAGGACACGATCACAGACCAGCCGACGAGACAGATCGTGGCAGAACTGATCAGGGAGAAGGTTCTTCGCAGTATCGATGAGGAGATCCCGCACGGCGTTGCTGTGACGATCGATGCTATGAAGTACAGGAAGACGATCGTTGATATCGATGCCACGATCATCTGCGAAAGAGATTCGCACAAGGGTATCATTATCGGAAAAGGCGGCGCGATGCTCAAAAAGATCGGTTCTATGGCGCGCCCTGAGATTGAGGAATTGCTGGAGCAGCATGTCAATCTCCAGCTGTGGGTGAAGGTGAAAAAGGATTGGCGTGACAGCGATTTCCTGATCAGGAATTTCGGTTATGATCCAAAAGAAAATGAATCGATACAATGAATAAAATCGTCCCATAAGCACACCCTAGTTATGTAAACGTTGTGAAAAACCATACGAGGAAGTTTTTCACGATGCAAATATCGTGCAGAAGTGCAGTTCATAGTTGTTATTTAGACAGGATTTTGCATGGCTTGATTCATTGCGGTTCGGTAAGGCTGAACTGTGATATTTGGCAGCTGCACGGGATACAGAAAGGGCAGGGACAGTAGATGCACGAGGATGGATGGAGCCGGTTTATACAGACAGGACAGGTACACGATTATCTGGCTTACAAAGGGCATCCTGAGATGGAAGAGGCCGGGAGTAAGGCGGGAGAGATACATGAGTGCGGGAATACAGGATTTCGTGATACTGACAGGGATCATTATCAAGGCAGAACCGATTGGAGAATACGATAGAAGAGTAGTGCTTCTGACGAAAGAGAGAGGAAAGATATCAGCCTTTGCCAAGGGTTCCAGGCGCCCAGGCAACAGGCTGATGGCGCCTACGAATCCTTTTTCCTTTGGTCAGTTTAAACTGTATGCGGGCAGAAATTCCTACAATATGGCGGACGCGGAGATCACGAATTACTTCGAGGAGCTGAGGCAGGATTTTGTGGGGGCGTATTATGGAATGTATTTCCTGGAGATCTGTGATTATTATACAAGAGAAAACAATGATGAGACCGGCATTCTAAAGCTCATCTACCAGTCGCTGCGTGCGCTGGCGTCCCCAAACTTTGAGAATCGGCTTGTAAGGTACATTTTTGAGTTAAAGTCTATCATGCTGAATGGAGAATTTCCGGGATTGAGTGCGGAGGACCGGCTTATGGAGACCACAGCATACACAGTTGATTACATAATGAAAACACCTGTTGAAAAACTTTTTTCATTTCAAGTCAGAACAGAAGTATTGGAAGAATTGGGACTATATAGCAGGCAGATATGCAGAAGAGTGATGGACAGAAATTTTAAAAGTCTTGAAATACTTGAAAATATTGATTAAGTTGTTTATAATAAGACGCATAGTTATGTCTGGTCATCAAAAAAGAGTGAAATGTGCGCGAAATTTGTTGCTGTTTACGCCTGTATGGTGCAAGATCATTCAAGGGACAGCATGTGAACAGTACATCGCATATAAAGATTAAGGTGGAAAAGTTATGAGGATAGGGAAAGTTAGAATAATAATGATATGCCTCTGTATACTGGGACTTACTGCGTGTGGGGAAGTGATACAGGAAGAGGGCGGCAATAACAAAGAGGCAACCGATGAAATAGCATCAACAGTTTCGTCTCTTTCGATTGAGAAGAATGGATGTATAACCAGTACTATTGTTGAAAGTTTTGGCGAGAGTTATTATGACGAAGATGGATTAAAGTCTATGATCGAGTCGGACATCAGCCAGTATACATCAGCTCATGAGACCGCGCAGATCAAATTGAAAAATATCAAAGTAAAAGACAGCATGGTGAATGTGCTCATAGAATATGGAGGCTACCAGGATTACGCGGGATTTAACAAAGAAAATTTTTTTGCGGGAACGATCAGGGATGCCAACACAGCAGGATTTGATCTGAATGTCACCCTGAAATCAGTATCGGACAGTACAGAAATATCGAAATCCAAGTTGTTGGAGATGGGAGACAATCATATTGTGATTGCAAATGTGGAGATCGGAAGAGCGTCGTGTAGGGAAAGAGTGTAGATCTCGGTGGTCG
>CAJUQU010000292.1 GCA_910588595.1 uncultured Lachnospiraceae bacterium
AAGGGTAAGTTGTACGAAGAAGGAGTACTGCTGTACGAGGGCGAATTTGTTGAAAATGCCTACGAGGGGGCGGGAAAACTCTATCACGATGAAATCCTCATATATGATGGATCTTTTGTAAAAGGTCAGAAGGAAGGTTCTGGAAAAGCCTTTGACGAAGAGGGGATTCTCGTTTATGAGGGAAATTTTCAGGCGGATAATTATAATGGGGCAGGAAAATTGTACGATGCCGAAAAGGAGATTCCTGTTTATGAAGGCGAGTTCGCAGAAGGGCTGTACCAGGGAGCTGGAAAGCTGATTGATGCCGGGACGGAAATAATGCTATATGACGGGAACTTTTATAAAGGTCTGTATGACGGGCAGGGAAAAATGTACTATCTCACAACAGGAAATTTGATGTACGACGGCGGATTTATGAAGGGATCCTTTTATGGCACCGGCAGTCTTTGGGATGAAAAAGGAAATCTGATCTACAAAGGGGATTTTGTGAACGGGATCTATCATGGAGAGGGCGTACTTTACGAAGCATCCACTGGCAGAATTCTTGCGGAAGGGCAGTTTAAGAACAGCGTGCCAGTTCCGGCAGAAGAGGTTTCGAATTCTACGGAACAAACTGTTCTAGAACCTGCAGCAGGGGAGATTCCAAGTTCTGGAGAGGAAGCGGTTACAGGACCGGTTGAGTATTACATAGCGCCTGCCGAGGATGCGGAAATTCCGGAGACACAGACAGAGTAGACGGAAGTATCTAAGTCGGAACAAAGTTTGATATTGCAAGGAGAAGGATGGTTATGTCAGATTATACCAAAATTGCAGACACAGGAAACGGTGTGATTGCATTACTAAAGGATGCCCTGATTCCGGAGCTTTTGAACAGTCCGGATCAAATCGGGCTCTGTTCACCGGAGGATCATGGAGACTTTGCAGTCGGTGTGTGGCTGTATGATGTGAGCGAAGATACTTCCATACAGGCTCATGAGATGACGAACATTGGGAGAAATACCCAGCGCTATCCCTCCACGTATCTGACCCTGCACTATATGATCACGCTTTATCTGCAGAGCGATCTGAAATATCGGGCTCCCCAGGAGCATCATATTTTGGGCAGAATTATTCAGACATTCCGGGATCATGCAGCCATGGATCCGGATCGTTTTACGCCGTTGGAGGGAGCGACAGGAACCAATATCCGTATTCAAATGAAGGATTTGGAGCTAGAGGAAAAACTGCGGTTGTGGACAGTGCCGAATATGGCATATCGGACATCGCTGTTTTATACAGCGGGACCTGTGGAAATTCAGTCTACCAGAAGAAAGACTGTGACGAGAGTGCGGGAGATCGATTACCGCATTGCAGAGAAGGAGGGATAACTATGCTGCAGGGGACAGGGATCCATCGTAAGATACAGTTATCCAAGGCAGTCCTTCTGCGGGATGCGCTGACTGGTGAGCCGGTATCATCAGGCATTTGGATTCGTTCTCTCTCCGGCGGGAAAGTCGAAAAAAGAAGTGGCGGGTACGTTCTGTTTATCAACGCAACCGATACAGAGATTGAGTTCGAGGTGGAATCACCGATATATCAGTCTAGGAAAATATGTGTGAAATCCGATCAGGGAGCGGAGTTGGAGGATGTTCTCATGTACCCGTCGCCAGCCTATCCCCGGCGGATGGGTTACACTGCGGTCAAGGGCAGAGCGATACCGGGAAGTATCCTGCGATTTCATACAGAGGATGACAAGAGCGTCTGCCGTCTGTTTGACGGCTACAAGAAAGGGGAAGAACAGATCTCTTTTTACATGAAAAACAAGACTGCAGGTGCGCTTTGGTATATTCGTAAGAAAAAGGAGACATCAGGCACTTATTTTACCTTGAAAAACAGTGAAGAAGACACTGAGCTTTACCGCTTGCGGGAGCCATTGAAGCAGGATTTCCAGATTAAAGATACTGTGATCTATCCGGCGCATGAGACAATCGCAGATGAAAATGGGGAATTTTATGTACTGTTTCGGGAACTTCCGCAGGAAAAGTGCCTGATGTACTATGCTTATGGAAAAGCAGGAGAAGAGAAGCAGGGATCTATTGAGATTGTCCAGTCAAAGGAAAAAGAACTGTCAACGATTTGTATTTGGGAGGAGGACTGAACCTATGGGATTATGTGTGACAGGAGGCGCTGTAATGTCTTGTTCTTTTGGTATGGCGCCATCCACGCTGAATGTTCTGCCGACAGCGCAGGTGGTGTCGGCTATGCCGCTTGCATCGATTGCAGACACGGTACCGTTCGTAAATATTCCGCCCTTTGGAATGTGCCAGAGTATGGCAAATCCCGTGGTGGCTGCAGCAACAGCGGCGGCGATGGGGGCACTGACACCGATGCCCTGCACTCCTGTTCCGGCGGGACCATGGGCGCCGGGAGTTCCCCAAGTACTAGTTGGAGGGAAACCGGCAGTAAATAATCAATGTAAACTGACGTGCGCCTACGGAGGAATGATACAGTTTACCAATCCGGGCTGTCAGACGGTGCAGCTATAAAAGGCGGAACAGATTACAGCAATCAATAGAATGGATTCCGGGGAAAAAGATATGAATAAAAAGTATATGTATGGCATTATTTGCATCGTGGCGGCGGCTGTTATAGCGATCGTGGCAATTACCTTGTATGGGAGAACCATTCGGTTAAATTATATAGAACAGATACATTTTCAGGACGGATATCTGTATTATGTGGATCGGAGCAGCAATGAAGAGTTAAAGATTATTCGTTCTGACCCTGAAGGGAAAAACGGTGATGTGATTTTCTGCGACAAGCATGATAAGGGCAAATACCGGATCATTGATCAGATCTTTTTCGACGACGAGAACCATGTGTATGCGCTGATCGAGGAGATTAATGTGGAAGTACAAAACGGACTCAGCTACAAGGTTTATCGATGTGATTTTGCGCGCGGGAAACTGATAGCAACCGGATATGATCTGACGAAGGATATCAGTGAGTATAACCAGTTGCTAATACAGCGGATCTGGAACGATTGCCTGTACTATGTAGGCATTCCCAATTCGGAGAATAATTCGGCAAATGCCAGACTGTTTTCGCTGGATCAGAGTGGGAACAGGGAAGTGATAGAGGAAGTGCTTGTTGAATATCCATACCTGAATGTTCAGTTCTTCTTGAGCAGGGAAAAGGTGCTTCTGTGGATGAATTACGCGGGAGAAGTGTATGCTAAGGAGATTGGAGCGGATACACCCGGCTCAGAAGAATTTGGCTCCAAAGCATATTTATGGATCAAGGGGATAAGCGACAGGCAAGGAGCATTCAAAAGTCTGGCAAACGATGGAACAGGCGCCTATGTCCTGGATTATAAGGAGGAATCTATTCGCTATATCAATATAGCTGAACAGACTTCCGAGATCCTCTTCTCACAGGAAGAACTCCAAAAAGACAATCCGAAGTTTACCTTTCAAAATCTGCAGAGTCTAGACTGCACCAGAGATGGTTTTTGTGCAGGCATAGAGAATGAGGTTGGACTGGTCTTTGTATGTTCCTATTACAAAGGATATCATCAGGACATTGACGAGATCATCATTACCATACCTGCGGTGCTGCATCGAATGCTGTGGAACTATCTATGGATCATTTTAGTGGCAGCGATTTTATGCGCATATTGGACGGCTCGTGTGAAATATCATTTTCAGACGATTCTGATTCGGCTCTGCCTGGTGTTTCTTCTGGGTCTTTTCGTGATGGATCGTTTCCTCGAATACTGGGTAGGCATCACTATGCGGGAACAGCTAGAGCGAAATCAGACAAATGCTTTGTCTGCACTGGGAAAGCTGCTGCAGGAGGATATCATACATAATATTGAGACAGATGCGAAGAAATTTCCTTCCGGGGACCGTGCCCTGATGTTGAGTCACCGCAGTATTAACGTCGGAGAAGGGCAGGGAGAGCTGTGTATGTATGACTACAGCATTTTGCATGCGGATGGAGGAAAACTGTATGTCAGTGAATCCATGTCAGAGTACAGCGGTGTTCCTGTGGAATGGGTGTATGCGGGGGAGGTCTTAGAGAAGATTTACCAGGCGTATGACTCGAATGAGATCGTCAACAAGACGGATGAGGATCGGAATGGGAAACGGGTGAATCAATATATTCCGCTTGTGCTCAATGACGGGACAAAATATGGAGTACTTGCTGTTTCAGTTGACGGAAATATACAGGATTATCAAGTGTGGTATTATCAGTGGCATCTGAAAAATGCATCTTCTATGTTGCTTTCGGCTTTGACAGTGGCTTTGATGGTGATTCTTTATATTTTCCTGCGGCCGTTAAAGACCCTGAAAGAGTGTGCCGGAAAACTGGCAGCAGGGGATCTGGGCGTCACTGTGGCAGTGCACGGGCATGATGAAGTGGCGGATATCTCTCAGGCATTTAATCAAATGTCTTTAAAGATTGCGCGGTATATACAGGATATCAGGGGAATTTCAGACGGCTACTATAAGTTTATTCCGGCAAAGATTCTTGATATGTTGGGTAAGGAGTCGGTTCAGGAGGTGAAGTTGGGAGATCAGATGACGGGGGAATTTACGATACTGTCCCTGCATGCCATCGATTATCCCAAACAGAGTGTTTCCATTACCGCAGAGCAGGTGTACAACAATATTAATAAAGTGCTGTCTCTTCTCGTGGAGCCGATTAACAACCATTCAGGCGTGGTGGAGCACTTTGAGGATACCGGGCTGACAGCGTTATTTACGGTCAGGAGCAGAGAAGCTTTGGATGCTGCGATTGATATGCAGAATTTGATGCGTCAGCTGATGCCGGAAACTGACATGTCGGCAACTGGCAGGACCATTGCCATCAGTTATGGGCAAGTGATGATCGGGGTTATCGGACACGAACAGCGCATGGAAGCCACTGCGATTTCTGCGCATTCAGATCTGGCAAAGACATTGCGGCTGAGAGGAGACCAGTACGGTGCACATATTTTGATCACGCATCTGGTATATGAGCAGATTCCCGATTTTGAGGATCATTATCATGCAAGGTATCTGGGAAATATTTATCTGACAGCAAATGATACCTATGAACGGGTATATGATGTCTATGACGGGGACACAGAAGACGAGTTTTATAATAAAGAGAGAACAAAACAATTGTTCGAAAGCGGCGTGGGATTG
>CAJUQU010000293.1 GCA_910588595.1 uncultured Lachnospiraceae bacterium
AAAAGGTGCTATACTAATAAAATAAATACTAATAAAGGAGCATTTTCTATGAATAACATTAATATTGGAAACTCTTCACCACCAAACACCCAAAAACTTTATCAACAAAACTGGTTCATCTATCTATGTATGTTTTTCTTTCCTCCTGCTGGGATCGCCCTTATGTGGATCTATAATAAGAAATCCTCCGCAAAATTTAAAGGAATCATTACTTTTGTAGCCTTGATCTGGTTTATCTTAATGCTCAACAGCAAGAACCCGTACACCACCAATAACAATAACACAGCATCTACCGATTCTGAAATATCCAACATACTTCTTAGCAAACAGGTTCGAACTGCTGATGTCATGAACGGATTAGGCGACACTGTTATCGGACAAAGAGCCTACATAGAAGTGTCCAATGACGAAATGACTTCTCTCACCCTGGAGCAGTTTCAGGAATTCGCAAATAATGTTGTTAAAGGCTTTGACGGGAACTACTTTTCCATTATCGCAACTGACTCCCAAAAGGCTATCTTCTTCCCTGCTTCCGATATAACGATTATTCAATACGGTAATGTTAATGATAATGGAATGCTTGACGAAGTGATCGGGTACATTCTATTACAGGACGATGGTTCATACACATACGAACTGAAAAGCGAAAATTAATTTCCAAAGAAACTATAAGGAGAACCTCTATGGCAATAACAGATGTATTCAAAACAAAACAATTCAAAAGTGACATTGAACGTCTTACCTCTGAAAACCAATACCTGAACTCGCTTCTCACTCCTGAGATGAAAACAGCTGTCGCGATCAATGCCGAAATTCAAAAACTTACTGCCGAAAAGGATTCGATCCTGGCAGAAATCGAAGAAAGCAAAAAGAAACGCCAGAACTTAGTACAGGAAATCTTTTCGCTGGACAAAGAGATTGAAAAGAAAAAAGAATTTATCATCTTTATGGATGATGAAATGCTGTATCAGGACTTCGGCTTATACACTCCAATCTATAACCTGACAAATTCTGAAATGTACAAAAATAAACTTGATGTAGTACGTGCTCAGCAAAAACAGCTAATCGATAATAATAAAGCTGCAACTTTCCCTACAAACTTTACTTACAACAACAGCGCTGCACAGGGTAAAAAGATTGTACAGGATAACGTAAAACAAATTCTGCGCGCCTTCAATAACGAATGCGAGGCCACAATCGACAAAGTAAAATTCAATAATGTCGAGGCAATCCGAAAAAGAATCATTAAATCATATGAGGACTTAAACAAATTAAATGCTAAAATGCAGATTGCCCTCACTCCCACCTATCTCGATTTGAAGTTGCAGGAAATGAACCTCTGCTATGAATATGCGATCAAAAAGCAGGAGGAAAAGGAAGAGCAGAAGCGAATCCGCGAAGAACAGCGCGAGGCACAAAAACTGCAGAAAGAAATTGAGGAAGCAAGACGCACAAGCGAAAAAGAACGGATCCACTACAGAAATGCACTCCACCGTATTGAAATCCAGATACAATCTGCCAATGAGACCGAGCGCACCATTTTGGAAGAGCGCCGCTTGGAAATGCAGCAACAGCTTGACAATATCGAAGAGGAAATAAAACAGATCGATTATAGAGAGGCAAACCAGCGAGCCGGATATGTCTATATTATTTCAAATATTGGTTCTTTCGGTGAAAATGTATATAAAATCGGAATGACGCGAAGGCTCGAACCAATGGATCGCGTAGATGAGCTCGGTGACGCATCCGTTCCTTTTGCATTTGATGTACATGCAATGATCTTTAGCGACGATGCACCAGCCTTAGAAGCTGCCCTTCACAAGGCATTTGATGACAAAAAGGTAAATATGATCAATACCAGAAGAGAATTCTTCCATGTGACACTTGAAGAGATCGAAGAAGTCGTTAAAAAGAATTTTGATAAGACCGTTGAGTTTACCAAAATTCCAAATGCCGAGCAGTTCCGTGAATCCCAGATGATGCGGCGTCAGTTAGGTCTGGGCGAACTGACAAGACAAGATGCCACAGTTGACGACATGCAAATACATGCTGCAGCTCCTACGCCTGCCCCAGCCCCCGTCTCTCCCCCAGCTGCTCCCTCTGTCCCATCAATAAAAGATATTACCCTTGATCCATCAAAGGAATATTTATGGACAAAATGGGGCGTTTATGAAATGCCAGAACACTATCAGATCTACCTTGCCAAAGAATCGCGTAATGACTTGAAACTAGTCGCCACCGTCTGAGTACGCTTTTCAACTAACACTATAAGATATTATTTACAAAAAACTGCCTCTAGTGTTGCCACCAGAGGCAGTTTTTTGACCCAAAATTTTTGAAAAATGATATACTAATAACTGATCTTGAAAACTGCATCAATCCCTTAACTATTTTTTTCCATCTTCTTTGAAAAGCTTCACTAAATCAGATATCGAAGTATCAAATACATTTTGAACCATAAATTTTAACATATATATAAGTTCTACCACCACCGATGTTATATATCCAGTCAAAAATGCAAAAAGCAAATTAATCAGATGGGTGTCAATTGCCCCCTTCACTTTATATACATCAAAAATGAAATTATACGTAATCGATATTAGGTAAAAAGTTAAGACAAACTGAATCACAATAAATGCACCCACAATTGCCAGAAGAATATACTTATGAATCCTTTTTGTTTTCTCATTTTCTTCCACTTGCGGCGACAGTACGTCTATAAGGACTTTGTTATTCGCATTTTGAATAATATTGGAGCTGCTGGCTTTTGCCGTACTCCTACTACTATCCATTTCTATAACCGGCTTTGATTGGGGAGTAACAGAATTCAAATCACTTGTCAGTTGTTGTATTGCTACTTGTGTTATATCAAAATTTGAGTCTGACAAATTCTCATTCACTTGTATTCCAAGACTTGAATTATCCATATTATTCGATACCTCTTCCTATCTGTGTATCTTTGAGATATGAATAATTTAAGCAATCCAGCCTGGCTGCCATTACAGTCCCTGAAACTTCAAACAATTCAGCAAGTGCGGACAGAGAAGGAACAAGAAATTTCTTGTATTCCTGATCCAACAATTTCTCTGGTATTAACAGGGAACCAGCAAAAATGTTGGCTTCCCTCTCATGTTCGTCATAATCATTTCCATCATCCGTCCTAAGTTCTACATGCTGCATCTCCAAGTTCTTTGAGTGCAGGCAACAATGAGCTAACTCATGTGCTACCGTAAACCTCATTCTGTTATATGTAGCATCGGACTGATAAAATATGGTTAAATTATTACCTCTTGAAATAGTCGCTCCCAAAATCGAACCTTTAGGTGCGTTAGCCTGTGCTTCTATGTCGCTAAAATCTCTTTTTAGCACAGAAATACCTAATGAACTAACCAGTTTTTTTATGTCAATTGGCGGTTTCGTCATATCAATATCATTTTCTTCAAGCAACTGTTCTGCACTTTTTCCGCTAAGTCTCTTTAGTATAACACACATTTTCTCACCTTCTTTTATCCTTCGCACTGCATAATCAATTCTAATTATTTTTTGATTCATTATACACCTGCTAAGTTGTCCGATTTTCAAGCAGCTTGTCCATCTAAGCAAACTTTAACTGTCTCTATGTATTTATAGTTACATTCTAACACATTCCACTACATTTACGCAACAGCTTCATTCCTTTTAAACGTAATTTTCTTCAATATCACTCTATTTCAAAATCGATATTTTTGAAGATATGAAAAGACGAGGGTAGACTTTATGTCTTGACTTATGATACCATATATGCAGATAATGAAAAAGGTCAGTGCTGGAAACACCGACCTCCAAAACATTTTACCATTACCGCAGATGCAGTGAATGATGCAATGATACCAAAGATATTGTACCACATCTCCCTGCACCTGTGCAATCAATGGGTGTATTTTTTATACCCAAAATTTTATAGGAGTGTGATCATATGGCAAAAGCAAAGTATACCCGGCAAAAAAATGGGTACTTCCAAACAAAGGTATGGGATGGAACCTACACCAAGGACGGAAAAAAACATCTGGTAAACCTGCGAACCAACAAGAGCAGCCGTGAACTTGAAACAATGGTGAATGAATTTAACGCCAAAGTAAGTGCTCGTGAGTTTGTTCGTGATTCGGATTCTCTCTTTATTGACTACGCCCGCGAGTGGCTCAAACTCTACAAGGCTGATGCATCGCTCAATACCCGGAAAATGTATGAGAATATCATCGAAAAGCACTTCCGTGACATTAACTGCCACATCGGAGATGTCAGCAGAGCCGTTTATGTATTTACCATCAACAATATCGAAGGCGCCCGCACCAGACAACAAGCCGCCATGACTTTCAAGCAGATCATCAAGAGCGCCGTGCGTGACCGTCTGATCGCTCCTGCTGCCCTGGACGAGATATTTGAGGACAGTGTAAGGATAAAATACAAGTCCCCTGAAAAACGCGCACTGGCTGCCCACGAAAAGGCTGCAATACCCTTAGCAGATTTTTCACCCATGGAGAGGGCATTCGTTTATATACTGTTTGGATGTGGTCTGAGGCGCGGAGAGGCGGTTTCTCTAACCAGGTTCGATATTTCCCTCGACAGGAAAGAAATCTCCGTAAATAAGGCTGTAGCGTTCGACGTGAACACTCCCTACATCAAAGATACCAAGAATGGGATCCATCGCACAGTACCTATCCCAGAATCGATCTATCCAGCCATAGCCGATTACATTAAAGGTATGAAATGCACGAACCTTTTTCACATGAAAGATGGCAGCTACATCACGAAGTCCTCCCTTGATAAAATGTGGGCGCGTATTATCAGAAAAATGCAAAAAGTATCAGGCGAGCCAATCGCAGATCTGACTCCGCATATCTTCCGCCATAACTACTGTGCTACACTCTGCTACCAGATCCCTTCCCTCTCGATCAATAAGATCGCGGAACTTCTGGGCGACACTCCCAAGATGGTCGTAGAAGTGTACAACCATGAAATACTTGGGAAGGAAAAGCCGGCAGAAACCGTATCCGCGGCAATGGTTTTGTGAGTCAAAAGTGAGTCATCCGGTCGACAGATGAGTAGATCGGAAGAGCGTCGTGTAGGGAAAGAGTGTAGATCTCGGTGGTC
>CAJUQU010000294.1 GCA_910588595.1 uncultured Lachnospiraceae bacterium
AAACTTTTTAAACATTTTTTATTTTACCTATTGACATTTCTTAGCTGGACTTTTTCTTTTCATACTGTGTTATATCAAATGCCGGGAAATCTGGCATCAAACACCAAAATATTTGCAAACACACATTCTACCCCTTCACGGCACCAAGCATGATACCTTTCTCAAAATACCGCTGCATGCACGGATATACCAGCAGGATCGGCAGCACCGTGACCATGGAGATCGTGTACTTGATCGTCTTGGCATTGAGCACATTCTGCGCCGCAGCCCCCGAGATCGTTCCGGCGCCGGAACTCATGACACTCTTTAGGTTCGATGCCGCATTCAGATAGGTATACAGCTTGTGCTGTAACAGATGCAGCTGCGGTGCATCCGGCATCAGGATCAGGGAATCCGTAAACGAGTTCCAGTTGCCCACTGCTCCAAAGATCGCGATGGTGGCAAGGATCGGCTTGCTCAGCGGCCATATGATCTTCCGGAATACCGTCATGTAGGTCGCGCCGTCTATCTTCGCGCTCTCCTCAAGCTCTGCCGGAATGGACTCGATATAGGTTTTTACCAAAATGATATTGTACGGTGCAACGATGCCCGGAATGATGTACGCCCAGAAACTGTTGGTAAGTCCCAACATGGACATATTCAGATACCATGGGATCAGACCTGCATTAAAGTACATCGTGACCACAAGGCATCTGTACCAGATCTTCTTGCACCACATCTCCTGCTTCGTCACCAGATATCCCACAAACGCGGAGGCAAGAACCATCAGCACTGTGCCGAGAATCGTCCTTCCCACAGTGACGACCAGCGCTGTCCCGACATCATTGACATTGAACATGGAGATATAGTTCTGAATGTGGATGCCCCGCGGTATGAAATTGATCGCACCCTTTCTCACCAGATCGTTATCGCTGACCGTGTTGATAAAGATATAGTAGAACGGGAAAATGCAAAGTACTGTAAAGATCAGAAAGAACGCATGGTTGATGATCTCAAACACCCAGTCGCCAATGCCCATCCGATACTGCCGCTGATGGGTCCGCTCATATTTTTTCTCAGCCTTTCTGTCAAGCTTTTCCTGTTTCGTCATTGCCATTGCTCATCCACCTCCCCTACATAATGCTCTCGCCGCGCACTGCCTTTGAGATCTTGTTCGCCCCAAAGAGAAGGATCACGCTGACGACTGACTTAAACATACCGACCACAGTTGCAAGAGGCACTTTTCCGCCATTGATACCGAGCTTGTATACATAGAGATCCAGCACCGTTATCGTATCGGTATTGTACGGTGTCTCAAATACGAGGTACTGATCCATACCGTTGCTGAGAATGCCTGCGATCGCCATGATCAGCAGTACCATAAAGGTAGGGATCAGGCTCGGAACCGTGATGTTCCACATCCGCTGGAAGCGCCCCGCACCATCGATGGAAGCCGCCTCGTAGAGCTGCTGGTCGATACCGGAGATCGCCGCTATGTAAATGATGGCATTCCAGCCTAAGCCCTTCCACATGCCCCACGCAAGCATCTTGATCCACATGTGGGAGTTATCCATCAGGAAATTCGTACCGCCCTCCATCGCACCGGCGTTGATCAACAGCGAGCTCACGAACCCGTCTGTCGAGAAGATCGCAAATGCCACGGCGTACACCAGAACCCAGCTGATGAAATTCGGGATCGTCGTGAATGTCTGCACAAATCTCCTGAACTTCAAATTCTTGATCTCACAGAGCATGATCGCAAACGCCATGGAGCACCAGCTCGTGGCAAGTCCCAGACCGCTCATCGCGAGCGTGTTTCTCAGCACGCGCACCAAGTCGGAGCGCGTCGCCTCATTCTGGAACAAGAATGCGAACCACTTCAAACCGACAAAATTTTCCATTGAGAGTGTGTTGCCCGACTTATAGTCGAAGAATGCATATCTCCATCCGAGCAAAGGCAGATAAGCAAACACGATACAGAGCGCCAGAAATGGCAGCAGCAGCAAAAACAGCTGATACTTTGTCTCGATGTAACACTTCTCATTTTTTTCAACCTTTGGCAGACACAGGAGGATCACGATGGACAACACCAGTATCACCACACACAGACCGATATAAAAAGAGAGGTTCTTCGGTTCCATCGGAACGATCCTGTCCGGCTTTGGTGTTCCCTTGATGTCCGTCGCTGCCCAGTTGACCATCATGCAGCCCGCAAACGCCAAAACTGCCCCGATCATTGATGGGATCATACCGAATTTCTTCAGTTTGGTCGTGCCGAGCGACATGCAGCCGCCGGCTCCCGCAACCGCAAATCCCAGAATGATACACAGGCAGCCGGCAAATACCATCTGCAGTGTCAGCGTGCCAACCCATCCTTTGTTAAAAGCCCTGGCAAAATTCTCCGTCAGGGCACTGTATGAAGTACCACAGGTGAACACGGAAGCTGTCTGCGGGATCAGTTCACTGATCCTCGCAGGATTCAGCGCGGGGATAAACAGTAATACGAAAGCCAGAATATAAGATATCCTCAGCACGATATACAGTTTATCTGCAATCTTTTCCTTACTCATATCTCTACTTCCTTCCTTTTTTTGATTCGTCACAGTCATTTGTGATATTTTTATTATAAAAGTTAAATTTGGATAAAAATACGCACATAATTAATCATAAATTGCAATACTTTTTTTATGCACTTTTTATTTTAAGTGACATTCTCCTCTGGGTGCCCGTGTGCAATCGAGCAGGGGAATGACCTTCTCCCCTACTCGCGCGCCGGGCACCCGTCAGCGAACCGATTTATCGGTTTGATGACATTCTTCCTCTGGGTGCCCGTGTGCATAAAAAAAGCACTGTATCTCACAGCACTTTTTCAAATCATATGTCATGATAAACTTTTTCCGGCAAATGCAGCGTGATCGTCGTTCCCCTGTCGCGCTCCGAGTCGATCGTCATCCCGTACATATTTCCATAGCATAGTTTCACTCTCTGGTTAATGTTATACAGACCGATACTCCCTTTCTTCTCGGGATTCTTCGTCGTGATATCCGCCCGCAGACGCTCCAGCGTCTCCGGCTTCATGCCGCAGCCATTGTCCGACACCTCGATACAGATCTCCCTGCGCTCCGCCGCGCGCACGATCCGGATCGTGACCATGCCTCCGGTCTCCCTCTCCTCGAGACCGTGCAAAATAGCATTTTCGACGACAGGCTGCAACAGGAGCGGCAGCGTGATGCACTTGCTCACATCGATCCCCTCCCCGATCACAAACGCGTAATCAAATTTCTCACCAAACCGGAGCTTCTGTATCTTCATGTAGATCTCGATATGGTTCAGTTCCTCCTGAAGAGATGTGAATGCCGTGCCGCTGTTCTCCAGCACATACCGCATGGATTTGCCCAGCAGCTTGATCGCCGTCGCCGCCTCCCTGTCGCCGGCAGTGTACGCTTTCATCCGTATCGTCTCCAGTGTATTGTACAGAAAATGCGGATTGATCTGACTTGCCAGCATCTTGAACTCCATCTTCTGCTGCTCGTTGACAAGCTCCTGCTCGTTCAGCATCGTCTTGTACATCAGCGCGTCCTTCTCCTTGATCCGCTGCACCATAACCTCAAGATCCGAGAATGCCTCGGAAAGCTCGTCATCGCCGTGCACGATCTCCTTAAAATCATAGTCTTCATTGCTCGCCTGGTGCATCACATGCCGGAGCGTGGAAACGCGCCTGGTAAAATAGGAAGTAAAGAAATGGATCAGGATCCCCGGCACCACGATCGCGAGCAGTATGATGATCAGGCAGGTCTGTATGATACTCCATATATTGTCATAGGACTTGTCGTTGATCGTACAGATATAGATCCTGGAATCCGACTGGTACAGCCGCAGCGTGGACACCCCGACAAAGCAGGTGTGGTCCTTTATCTTCTTCTTCCCCGCATACTGAAAATAGTTTTCGCTGTAGTCAATGTCGATCAGCTGCGGTTTTCCGTAATCCTCCCTGTCAGATGCGTAAAACACCACCCCCTCATCGACCGACACGCTGTTGCGGTACTCCTGGCTGTTGATGCGCGTCTTTAGATAATTGTCGCTGAGCCGGATCACCAGCACCGCATTGTGGTCCGAATAGACGAGCGGGATCCGCCGCACCAGGCACAGTCCCCAGTACTGGTTGTCGTGCTCGTCAATGCTCGCCATCTCCTGCCAGAAGATACCTGCCTGTGAGGTCGCCCTCTGATACCAGTCCGCCTCCCGGACTGACTCATCCACGCCATGATACTGTTTGTACTCCCGAATATCCGGATTGTCACAGTAGATATCAATCCGCTCGATCTCGCTGTAGTGATACATGTAGTTGTCAACCGCGACCGCATGTGTATTGACCATCTCCGCAAATGCTTCCTCAGACTCGTACGAGCGCCGCAGGATCGCGATCACTTCATCATCGAAAGACAATTCCTCCGATATGTTATATGCCTGTGTCGTGATCTCAAAAAGTATCGTTCTGACCCGCAGATTGTCCGACTCGAGCAGATCCCTGTGGTAGCTTGTCAGCAGTTTATACGTATTGCCCACCAGAAAGACACCGATCAATATGACCGGCAGAAAGACAGCCAGCACATAGATCGTATACAGCTGTCTGCGTATGCCAGATCTTCGCAGAAAACCGAACGGTTCACGTCTTTTATTCATATTTGCTTTCCATATTTCTCCCTGTACGCGTACAGCTCAATGATATTCTGTACGCGCCGTCTGATGATCCTGGGTTCAAATGGCTTGACCACAAGGTCTGCCACTTTGTACTCAAATGCCCTGTCGCTCGTCTCCTCCGAATCGTCATCCGTGACGATCACCACCGGAAGCCTGTCCAACAATCCTTTCTTTTTCATATATTCAAGCACACCAAATCCATTGACCACAGGCATGATGATATCAAGCAGCACAACTGCAAGGCTTTTGGCATCTGCCGCTATGATATCAATTGCCATCTGCCCGCCAGACGCCTCCACGATCTCATATTCTTCCCCAAATATACCACCCAGCATATACCGGTTGATCCCCTTGTCATCAACTACCAGTATTTTATTTTTTTTCTTCACGTTTTGTTAACCCCATTCCCATTTTACACACCGTTGCGTACATTATAGCAATACA
>CAJUQU010000295.1 GCA_910588595.1 uncultured Lachnospiraceae bacterium
AAAACACTGGGATTTTCTGGCTTCTTAGTGGTACAAACTTTTAACTCACAAGTATTATACACTAAAACAATAGCATGTCAAACATCCGCTTCGATGAAATGTGTGGGATAGAGATCCCAGTATTTTTGATAGATCCGGTCTTCCTGTCCGTCAAAGTTTAGTTGATACATCCTGAATGTTACCGGAAAGTTTTTGGGCTGCCACTGCTCCTCATAAGAGTAGCAGTATCGCATACCGATCTGACGCATGACCCCGCCGCTCCTCGGATTGTTCCTGTCATGCGTGGCGGTGATATATGGAATTTGATCCTGTCTGAGCTGCTCGATCAAAGCCCTGTCTGCCTCTGTGACGATCCCCCTGTGCCAAAACTCTTTGCGAATCGCATATCCAAAATCATAGCTGTCATCCATATCTGCTTTTACATAACCGATCGGACAGTCATCTTTGAGACAGATCGCATAGTAATACTTCTTGCCTGCAATCTGCTTCTCATAAAAGGCTTTTGCCTCCTCCATGTTTTTTGCGGGAAACCAGGGCAGGAACGTATTGACTTGCTCATCTTTCAGGAGCTGATACAATGCCCCCACATCACTGTCCTCAAACTTCCTCAGCACAAGCCTGTCTGTCTCAAATCTCAAAGCTGCCATTGTATCTCCTCCATAATTGGTACAGTTCCTAAATCGTATATATTAGAACATGTATGAAAATGTTATTCCGGCGCCGGACCTCAGCTTTCGTCTTACAGGCGAATCCATTCTCCGTATTATGAGAATACAAATGTGCTGTCTTCTGTTATAATCAAACAGAAAGATAAATATATACTACGGAGGTTGTACGGATGCGAAAAATATCATTGCGCATTGCCGATCTGCGCAAAAAGAAACAGATCACACAGCAGGAGCTGGCGGACAACATCGGCGTGTCCTTCCAGACCATCAGCAAATGGGAGACGGGGATCAACATGCCGGACATCTCCATGCTCCCACTGCTGTCCGAATATTTCCAGGTGTCCACAGACCAGCTCCTGGGATTGCAGCCGCTCGACGGCGAGACCTATATCCCCGAACAGACTGCCACAAGGGACTTTTGGAACAAGAAACTGGACTATCTGCTGCGAACACGAAAAAGCTATTGGAATGACGATTATGTCCATTTCCTCATCTCGCATGTATGGAAGATCGACCAGCCTGTCTCCGTGCTGGACTGCGGCTGTGGCTATGGCTTTTTGGGACTGCTCCTTCTCCCCCACCTTCCTGCGGGAAGCACCTACACCGGAATTGATTTTGCAGAGGATCTGATCCAGGAGGGAAAGTATCTCTTTGCGAGCCAGGGCATTGACGCCGATTTTATCTGTCAGGATGTCCTGTCGCACACTGCCAGTGATCAATATGATCTCGTCATCTGCCAGGCGGTGCTCAGGCATCTGGACGATCCGACAGCCTTTCTGCAGAAAATGATCACCTTTGCCAGACCGGGCGGCTACGTCGTATGCACGGATGCGAACAGGGAGTTTGAGTGCGACGGGCTCTATATTGACGGGATGGACTACCGTGAACTGTGCCGACATGAGGGGCTCGAAAAGAAATGGCAGACAGAACTTGCTATGCAGGGGCGGGACTACGCTGTCGCGATCAGGACTGCCCACATGATGCAGAAGCTCGGGCTGGTCGATGTCAACGTGCGCATGAACGACAAGGTGGAATTCGTCACACCCCAGCTGCCGGACTACGAGGAGACCAAAAGCGATTTTATCACGTACAATGACTGGTCTTACGGCATCAGCGAGGAGGAGCGGGAGCGCCTGATCCGCCACCTGATCAACCACGGCTTATCGCTTCGGGAGGCTGAGGATTACTGTGACCGAAACGTGTGGATTGCAGAATATTTCTCCCAAAATCCGGCAGCCGGATATACTTTTATGAAAGGACATATGATCTCTTATGGAAAAAAACAGGACAAAAAAGCATACACTTCTGATTGACATGTACGGCGTTATCCTCAAAGAGAGCAAGGGATATTTTATCCCGTACACGTACGAGCATTTTGCGCAGACAGCGCACGACAGGATCACCAGGGCATTCCGGGAGGAGCAATTATTTACCAAAGCCGGCAATGGCGATCTTAGCTCCGACGCGTTCCTGTCCCGTCTAGGCTACACCGATCCCGCGGCGACAATGCGCGATTATCTGGAAAACTATCTGACACTCGACGAAGGGTTTATCCTGTTTGCAGAGAAGAACCACGAGCGCTATGACTTTGTGCTGCTCTCCAACGACGTGAGCGAGTGGAACCGGTATTTGTTCGATCTTTACGGGCTGCACAAATATTTCAAGGACAGTATCGTCAGCGGAAACGTCCGTATGCGCAAACCGGAACCCCGCATCTTCTCGTATGCGCTGGATCGTCTACAGTGCAGCCCAGGCGAGTGCACGCTGATCGACAACAGTGTCAAAAACCTGGACGCGGCACAGCGCCTTGGGATCGGTACCGTGCTGTTCAACAGGGACAAGGAAGCCTACACGGGAAACATCGTCAACACCTTTGAGGAGCTTGCGCAGCTGCTCTTGCTGTAAAAAATATTGTTCAATAGCCGGATCGCACGCCAAAAGATCTATCGCCTGAACCCTTTCACCACCGCTCCCCCGATCCACGCGCCAAGCGTGTTCAGAACGAGATCGTCCAGCTCCGAAAAACCAGTCCCAAACACAAACTGCATCGATTCGATCAACAGGGAAAACAAAAATCCGTATAGAACCGTCTGAAAAAGCCTTCTCGATATCCCCATATACTGCAGATACATGCCAAACGGGACAAACCAAACGATATTTCCGACAGACAAATAGGTGAATGCAAACCAGTCACCGCGCCCGATCAGGTCGATATACCCCTCAAAAAGTGTCAGAATGATCTTTCCATTCCGACACAGATCCTGCAGTGTGAAGGAGGAGCGGAATACCGTGATCCGCAGTACGACTGCTAAATATATCAAAAACAAAACCGTTGCTGCCCCTTTGTGACCTCTTTTCATCTGTTGTATATCCCCGCATTCTGTATTACACAGCACTCTTTTCACTCAATCCTTCAAAGAGTTCAAGTACGAAACCAGCGGCTCGATATACTCTATAGAAGAAATGTCATACGAACTCCTGATCGCCTGCTCAAACTCGATGTCCTGCGCGGTTTTGTTCTTTTTGTTCTTGACCATGACTGCCGCCACTTTCATCATCAGCCTGTCCGCCAGGGACATTTTCTCGTAGCACAGCCCGCTCTGCATATAAAAATGCGGTATCTTTGCAAGTTCATCCGATGAGAGGTTCTGCTTCCAAAACGCCTCGACAGTCTCGGCGGCGGCGTTTGGCGTCGCCCCGGTCACAAACAGGATCAGCCTGCTGACCCCGCTCTTTTCAAACAGTTTTTTTGCTTTCTGGTAGCCGTCCATCATGCCCGCGTGGGCGCGTGTCCCGAAAATGACAACATCATACCCTGACAGCATATCCGCCGACACACTCCTGTAGTCCGCAAGCGCACATTCCATCCGCTCCGCGATCATCTCCGCGTATTTCTTCGTAAAACCCGTGCTGCTCTTATAGACAACGATCATATTGCTCTGTTTCACAATCTCTTCCTCCCATCCTAAATGCCTCATACGCTTTCTGCTGCTGCGCAAAGATCTCGCCCGTCGAGATCCCCGGCGAAGTCACCGAAAATATAGTGCCCAGCCCGATCGTGTAGATCAGCATGTGCAGATGCATCTGTCTCGCCTGCGGCACACTGATCTGCAGCTGCTCCGCGATAAAGTCCGCAACCTGCGGAGCGGCTTCTGACTGGTACAAATCACTGAGTGAGGAGATCCCGTCCCTCTGCCGCAGTATGAATATCCTGAACAGATTCGGCTCCTCCTGCGCCAGCCGGATATACGCATTTCCCGTGCTGCGGAACAAGTCCTTCCTGTCAATGTGCGCCGCTATGTATTCCCGTATAAAGCAGTTCACCTGATCTGTCACGTCCCGGCGCAGACCTTCCATGTTTTTACAATAGCTGTAGATCGGCTGTACGGAACAGCCGATCCTGTCGGCGATATTTTTCACCAGCACCTGCTCCATACCGCTGTTCCGCGCAATCTCAAAAGCCGCATCGACAACCATTTCCTTTGTGATCCTTTGTTTTGGCATTGGACTCTCCTTTAAATAAATAATTTATATAAATCGATTATAATAGTTGATTCTGTGTTTGTCAACTAAAGTTTCATTTAAACAGAAATCAAGTCCTCATCAAAGTATCGTTTGCTTTTCCTTTTCCCATTGATGCTGATGGTGTAAAAACAGCAATTCCGATTGAAATGCCAGTGAATCTCTACAATCACACCTGTCATTTCGGGATGGTTGCATGGCGAGACCTGTTCCCCATAAACAAACCGGGGAGGCGGCAATTCTCTAACTCCTTCTATATCCATCTCATAACCAGCTTTAGGCAATATAACTAAGGCTTTATTATTGTCTATTTTGTATTGAACAACTGTTTGAAATAATCCATCCTCCAACGCTTTGCTGTCGAAACATATACCCCACATAAAAGAAACCTCCGTTTGCGTAAAATCTCGCTTTATATCCTCGATTATAAAATGTTTTCCTGATGCTTACAATACAAATTTACAAGTTCGTTTTACATGGATACTCAATTCAAAAAGAAATGTTGTTATGACCAAAAATGATGTCCATAAAAGTTAAATGGGTATTGTATTTACAGATGAAAGAGAACGATCAGGCTTTGTTCTTAATTTTTCCGCGCCACACAGGACATAGAAATTCACCAGGTAAAAGCCACGACCATCAGTCAATATCTTGATATGTTGCTTTGATTTGCTTTATAGAATTCGTTCCTGTTTCTGGAAGTCATCTTCCATGCTCATCATAAAATTTCATTACTAAATATAAAAAATTCTTGCTTCTCCTGATTGTGACAAGCAAGAATGATCTGAACTACCCTATTTTCCTGTAGATCAAGATCGCTACAACCTCTACTGTAAGTATAATGTTGTAGACCCATTGAATACAATTGTACATATATATAAAGTGATTGTTTATTGCCTATAGTTGCTAATATTGGAAATATATGT
>CAJUQU010000296.1 GCA_910588595.1 uncultured Lachnospiraceae bacterium
AAAGACGGCGATACCATCTGGAATCCGGGCTGGCAGCCGACCAAGACGGAACTTGACGCCTACGAGTGCCGCCACGGGATCGGCTACAGCCGCTTCACCGCCTCCAGGAACGATGTGCAGGCTTCCGTTCTCACGTTTGTCCCGATGAACGACAACTGCGAGCTCTCACATGTGAAGATCAGGAATAACTCCGCTTCTGAAAAGAAGATCTCGCTCTTCTCCTATGTGGAATGGTGCCTGTGGAACGCCGATGACGACTCCAGAAATTTCCAGCGGAATCTGAGCACCGGCGAAGTGGAAGTGATCGGCTCTGCCATCTACCACAAGACAGAGTACCGCGAGCGCAGAAACCACTATGCAGTCTATACGGTAAACACGGACGTTGACGGCTTTGACACGATCCGCGACAACTTTATCGGCACTTACAACGGCGCGGACAAGCCCGAGGCTGTTCTGGCCGGCAAATGTACAAACTCGATGGCAAGCGGCTGGTCCCCGATCGCCGCACACCAGATCGACATCACACTCGCGCCCGGCGAGGAGAAAGCGTATGTGTTTCTTCTGGGCTATCTGGAGAACCCTGTCGAGGAGAAATTCGAGGCGCCGAACGTGGTGAACAAGAAACCTGCGGACGCGATGATCGCAAAGTACAACTCCGACGCCGCTGTCGAGCGGGCATTTGCGGAGCTGAATGACTACTGGAAAGACCTGCTTGGCCGCTATGTCGTCGAATCCTCCAACGAGAAGGTCAACAGAATGGTCAATATCTGGAACCAGTACCAGTGCATGGTGACGTTCAACATGAGCCGCTCTGCCTCCTACTATGAGTCCGGCATCGGACGCGGTATGGGCTTTCGGGATTCCTGCCAGGATCTGCTCGGTTTCGTGCACCTGATCCCTGACCGCGCGCGCGAACGCATCATCGATATCGCCTCGACGCAGTTCCAGGACGGAAGCGCCTACCATCAGTACCAGCCGCTCACCAAGAAGGGCAACTCCGATATCGGAAGCGGCTTCAACGACGATCCGCTGTGGCTGATCGCAGGCACGAGCGCCTATATCCGCGAGACTGGCGACCTGTCCATCCTGCAGGAAATGGTGCCCTACGACAATGACATGAGCGTCGCCACATCACTGATGGAGCACTTGAAGCGCTCGTTTGACTATATCGTGAACCACAAGGGACCGCACAAGCTGCCGCTCATCGGGCGTGCCGACTGGAATGACTGCCTGAACCTCAACTGCTTCTCCGAGCACCCGGGCGAATCCTTCCAGACCTTCGGACCGAGCGAGGGTCCTGTCGCAGAGTCTGTATTTATCGCCGGAATGTTCGTCAAGTACGGCGAGGAGTACGCACAGCTCGCGGAGCTGCTCGGCGATGATGCCGAGGCAAAGCGCGCGCGGGACGAGGTCGCTGTCATGTACGACGCTGTCCTCAAGGACGGCTGGGACGGTGACTGGTTCGTGAGGGCTTACGACGCATACAGCCACAAAGTCGGCTCCAAAGAGTGTGAGGAAGGTCAGATCTACATCGAGCCGCAGGGCTTCTGCGTGCTTGCCGGCATCGGCGTGAAGGAGGGACTGGCAGAAAAGGCGCTGGACTCCGTGAAGGAAAGACTTGACACAAAGTACGGTGTGATGATATTGCAGCCTGCCTACACAAAATATCATGTCGAACTGGGCGAGATCTCATCCTATCCGCCCGGATACAAGGAGAATGCAGGTATCTTCTGCCACAACAACCCGTGGGTTTCCATCGCCGAGACTGTCATCGGGCGCGGCGACAGGGCATTTGAGATCTATCAGAAGACCTGCCCGGCATATGTGGAGGAGATCAGCGAGATCCACCGGACAGAGCCCTATGTGTACTCTCAGATGGTCGCAGGGCGCGACGCGAAGTATCACGGCGAGGCGAAGAACAGCTGGCTCACCGGCACTGCCGCATGGACGTTCACAAACATCTCGCAGTATATCCTCGGCGTGTACCCGACACACAAGGGGTTAAGCGTCGATCCATGCGTACCTGCAGGTTTTGGGGATTTCAAACTTACCAGGCGGTTCCGCGATGTGGTATATCACATCACAGTCAAGAATCCGAACAACGTCCAGAAGGGCGTCGCTTCCATGACTGTCGACGGTGTGAAGGCAGACGGCTGCGTGATCCCGTTTGAGGCTGGGAAGTCTGATGTGAATGTAGAGATCGTCATGGGCTAGATTGTGTATTTTATCAAATAAATGAAACAGAAACGGGGAACTGCAATACTTATGCAGTTCCCCTTGTTTTACGGGTATTCAATCCAGATCCTGCTGGCTGTTCATCTTTTGACAGTTTTTTGCCACAAAGATACTCATGTAATTATCTGCCAAAGTTGCATTAGAGGGAACCGTCAACATGTGGCACCAATCATCGGAGCCATAGCCGGTTTCCTCCAAAAGTTCTCGTTTGGCGGCGGACAGGACTTCCTCCGGGACACCGTCGACACACTCGATACATCCGGCACAGAATTCAGTAGTTACCTGCCGGATCCCCTGCCTGAATTGTCTGACACAGATATAGTGATCATCCTCAGTCATCGCAACAATGATGGCATAGTTTTTGCGCGAATAACTGTAATAGGGACCGGATATTTTTCCGTTTGGCATTTTGTAAGTACTTTTCCGGAAATCGATCCATTCGTCACGCACAATATGCTCACAGTTTACTTCCTGCCACGCAAGATTCTCCGCAGTTTCCATGTTGTATACTTCCCTTCCATTTCCTGGCAAAGCCTCGTCTCCATTCACGTAAAATCATCCAGCCGATCCTTTCATATTTTCATTATCCCCGATCCGAAACGCCCGCGCTGATGTCGGTGTACATGTCGAGCAGTCCCACGGTCTCTGTGGCTGGTCTGCCGTAACTGTGACAGCATTTGTGCGACACGGACTTTTCGTCCTCCGCCTTGTCATCGAAAACAACACTCATGCGGACAGCGCCAAGTGCCAGCTCGCTGTCGAGATGTCTCAATACTTCGTCGATCATACAATTATCACGATCCATATAACCATCCACCTTCCCTTTCCCATTTTATTTCGCACTCCAAATATTCCTTTCACATGCACACAGTTCCTTTTGTGTCATGGATCCTATCTGCAAGTGCTCTGACCGCGTTATGTAATGAGTTCATTATAGCAGAGTATGCAGGCTGATGCAACAAAAGTTCGATGTTTTTAATACTGCAGAGCAAACAGTGTCACTTTTCACCCCCATGCCAACGCAGTGGAAATCATGCGCCAAAATGCTTGCCCTTTCGCATTTTGTGTGCAAAATTGTAACCGAACAGCCAACAATTACCATGCGAGCGTGACAAAAGCATACCCAAAATCCTGAATTACTGGACAAACATATTCGAGTACCCCATCAGGCTCTCATCAACTTCGCGCGCACACTCGCGTCCCTGGCGGATCGCCTTGACGACGAGCGACTGCCCGGTGTGCATGTCTCCCGCGACAAAGATATTGTCCGCGCTGGTCCTGAATCTGCCGGGTTCGGTCTTTACGTTGGTGCGCGCGTCCAGCTCCAGCCCAAACGCGTCCGCGACATACTTCTGGCTGCCGAGGAAGCCCGCCGCGACCAGCACAAGCTGCGCCTCCAGCACCTGCTCGCTCCCCTCGACTTCCCTACTGTTGAGCCTGCCGCTCTCCGGATCTTTTTCCCAGGCAAGCTTCACGATCTTCACACCGCAGAGACTGCCGCTCTTGTCCTTGATGAACTCCTTGACCGTGGACTCATAGATGCGCGGATCGTGCCCAAACAGCGCGATCGCCTCTTCCTGTCCATAATCGGTCTTGCAGATCTTCGGCCACTCCGGCCATGGATTGTTCTCCGCCCTGACATCCGGCGCTTTGGGCATCATCTCGATCTGTGTCACGGACTTCGCGCCGAGCCGGATCGAAGTGCCCACACAGTCGTTTCCGGTGTCACCGCCGCCGATGATCACCACGTCCTTTCCCTTTGCAGACACATAGGCGTTGTCCGCAAGGTCGGAATCGAGCAGGCTCTTTGTCACGCCTTTCAGAAAATCCACCGCGAAATAAATCCCCTTTGCATCCCTTCCCGGCGCATTGATGTCCCTCGGATTGGAGGCGCCGCACGCGAACACGATCCGGTCAAAACCCTCCACGAGCTTCTTCGATTTGACATCTATGCCGATATCGGTGTTTGTGAAAAATTTCACACCTTCTTCCTCCATGATCCTGATCTTGCGGTCGATGATGTGCTTCTCGAGCTTCATGTTCGGAATCCCGTACATCAGAAGCCCGCCAAGGCGGTCACTGCGCTCAAACACGGTGACGTTGTGCCCCCGCTTGTTCAGCTGGTCCGCCACGGCAAGCCCGGCAGGTCCGCTCCCGACCACCGCGACGGTCTTGTTCGTGCGCACCTTGGGCGGTCTCGCGTCCGCAAGCCCTGTCCTGTACGCATTCTCGATGATCGCATACTCGTTCTCCTTCGTCGCCACCGCGTCACCGTTCAGCCCGCAGGTGCAGGCGTTCTCGCAGAGTGCCGGACACACCCTGGACGTGAACTCCGGGAAGTTGTTCGTCTTTTTCAGTCTGTTGTAGGCTCGCTCCCAGTTGCCCGTGTACACCAGGTCATTCCACTCCGGCACCAGATTGTGCAGCGGACAGCCGGAGGTCATGCCCGCGATCGTCATTCCCGACTGGCAGAACGGCACGCCGCATTCCATGCACCGGGCGCCCTGTTTCTGCTGCTCCTCCGTCGGAAGATGCTCATGGAATTCATCAAAATGCTTTACCCGCTCCTCCGGCGTCTGTGCTGCCGAGGTTTTTCTCTCATACTCTATGAATCCTGTTGGTTTTCCCATCTTCTATCTCCCTTTTTTCTATATATAACATCTCGATAATCAAGTAGGGGAATGACCTTCTCCACTACTTGCGCCGGGCACCCGTCAGCTTTTGCTGACATTTTTCCTCTGGGTGCCCGTGTGCACAAAAAATCTCGATATAAAAAATCCTGTTCGCTTTAGAGTTAGGAATTGCAGGAAAATAAGTGCTCAGATTGCGCAGGATATTTCTTCAAGATTGTAGGAGAAAA
>CAJUQU010000297.1 GCA_910588595.1 uncultured Lachnospiraceae bacterium
TCGCGCAAAATGGGACGTACAGATGGCGGGAATGATTTTTCAAACACGCTCTAGGCAAAATTTCGACGGCGATGCGGTGCATCGTCTAGAAATTTTAACGACGCAATGGTGCGAAACAGGCGGTTCACGATGCTAATTTCTGACCGGATGGAGTACTAGTACAGCATTGCATTAATAATCGAGTAAATATCACCTGCTATCCGCGCCCTCTGCACACCTTCAAAGCTAGACGCAGTGTCCACTGCGCCGTCGCTTTGAAGGCGCACAGATGACACGAATATCAAGCGCTATTTACTTCAATATTAATGCAACGCTGTACCAGGTTCAGAGATACAAGAGGGAAATCATATGCTGGAATATGTATGTCCAAAGTGCAGGACAAAAGTAACTGTAAAAGAAGGAAAGCGGCTGCCATCGCTATATTGTAGAAATTGTATGAAAACAAATCAGTTAACAATGTTGAGAATGATACAGCCGCGCGATTTTAAGCCCAATATGCTAAAAGATCTGGAAGATGTGAGTCTGTGTGATCCGGACACAGACGATGCCTCCGAAAAAGGATATGCTAGGCAATAACTGTAAGAATCATTTTGAAGATAAATGCAATAATAACAGGATAAAGAACTGTTAGAAATAACTTGTGACAATGACAGGCTATTTCTGAACAGTTCCAAAATACGAAAAGAAAAGGATGGGATGAAGATGAAAAGAAAGCTGTATTATGTACTATTTTTTTTGTATGCCATTGTTGTGGCTTTTGTTTTGTATTTAAACGGAGTGTTTACAGGGGAGTGGCGTCTTTCCACTAATCTGGTGATCAATATCGGATTTCTGATGATCATCGGTATTCTTTTTGTCATATCTTCCATTAGTTTTGGAAGACTAGGCAGGGTTATACGTGATCTGGAAGATGTGAGTCTGCGCCTGCAGGAGGAATATAAGAATGCCGATGAGCAGAATCTTTGGTCCAATCACAAAAATGACACGAAATTTTTTGAGGAAAAGCACTTGCAGGATGCGTTCAACAAGTATCGTTTGCGGGTAAAAGGAGCAAGGACAAGGAGGGGGGCAGGTTCCTCGTGTGATCTGGATGAATATATCAATGAGGATCTGCTGGACCGGGTTGGAATGAATTTTTTTAACTCTGGCGTTCCTGGAACACTTACAGGAATAGGTATTTTGGGAACATTTCTCGGTCTGTCCATGGGGCTGGGCGCATTCAGCGGAGACGATATTTTTACGATTTCTGACAACGTGGGTGCTCTGCTTTCCGGCATGAAAGTGGCTTTTCACACTTCAGTATACGGAATCTTTTTCTCACTGGTATTTAATATTATCTATCGAAGCCTTATGTCGAATGCATATAAGACACTAGACGAATTTTTAAACGTGTTCCGTCAGACTGCGCAGCCGTTTTCTGTGAAGGATGACGAAAGTACTGCAACGATGCTTGTCTATCAGGCAGGGATGGCAAATACCTTAAGACAGATGCTGGAAGTGATGAAAGGCAACTCGATGGAGCAGACGGCAGGAATGGGGCGTATTGTAGATCGCTTTACACAGCAGATGCAGACTGCTCTGGAGATCGATTTTAAGAAACTCGGAAATGTTTTGAAGAGTGCAGGGGAATCACAGACTGCCAGCGCTGCAAACGTTGCAGAAATGATAGAAGCAGTCACGACACTGGTGGAGGCAGACCGCAATGTGCAGGAAGCGATTACATGCGTCATGGAAAGGCAGGAGGTGTTTGCCAGGCAGCTTGAGGACCAGAAACAGATGCTGGCTGACATGTGCAGCGATATGAGTGATGAGATCAGCAGTCAGTTATACACGTTTGAGCAGATGAGGAATATATATGAGAAATAGACGAAGAAACAGGGAGGCTTTTGCGGAGCACAGCTACTGGCAGTCTTATTCGGATATGATGGCGGCGCTTCTGTTGATATTTATTTTGTTGATAGCGATCACACTTGCCATATACAGACAGAAAACGAGTGATCTCGATCAGACAAGGCTGGAGTTGAGTGCAGCGCAGAGCGAGCTGGATGAGACAATAGCGGATCTGGCATTTTCCAAGGCAGAGCTTGAGAAGTCAAATGAGGAACTTGCCTCTTCCTTAGCGGAATTGCAGCAGGCTTATGAACAGGCGGCACTGACGCAGGAAGAATTGAACAATGCTTATCTGGAGATAGAAAATGCCAGGCAGGAACTGACGACAACAAAGCAGGAACTGCAGGATATCGTTGGGATCCGCACGGATATTATCGGGGCGCTGCAGTCGGCATTTAGCAATTCTACAATGAAAGTGGATGCGCAGACGGGTTCCATTACGTTCTCTTCTGATGTGCTCTTCCGTTATAACAGTTCTTCGCTGACAGCAGAAAGCAAGGAGACCTTACAAAACATTATTCCGATGTATCTGGACGTGTTGCTCCAGGATCAGTTCCGTGACTATATTGCTGAAATAATCATCGAGGGGCATACAGACACGGACGGAGGCTATCAGAGCAATATGGAGCTGTCCTATGAGCGCGCGAATGCAGTGGCAGATTTCTGTCTGAACAAAAATAACGGACTCAGTGAGGCAAAGATTGAACAGCTGCAAAGACTGTTGACTGTCAATGGAAAATCATGGAGTAATCCAGTCTATCAAAAAGATGATGCAGGAAATCCCACAGATGAGGTGGATATGTCAGCTTCCAGAAGGGTAGAGATAAAATTTCGGTTGAAGGAAGATGAAATGATCAAGAAGATCGCAGGAGTTCTGGCGCAGGAATAGTATCCTGCACATGGCAAAATTCCATATACAATATTTCAAAGACGGAGAGCATGAAAGCTTGCCGTCTTTTTTAGTGCGCAGTTCCGTGCAGGGGAACTATGCAGCTATGCGGCACACGGCGAGTAGGAAAAGTCATCTTTACTCGATCACACATGGCACCTGGTAGAATGCCAGCAAAGGCTGACGGATGCCCGGCGGAACAAACAGGGCACAAGGCATATTCATTTAAACAGCAAAATGCGGACTATGCAGAAAAACCAGCATTTTATTGACATCCTATCAATTGATTGTTATAATATCAATTGATAGGATTTAATGCAGGAGGTGGTTCAGAGTGGCAAACAGCACGCTGATCAGCAAAATTCATAAAAGTTGTCCCATATGCAATATGCTTCACGAAGTGGAGGAACGGGCGCGCATGACCAGTGCAGAGATAAAAGGAGAAAAAGTCTTTTATGAGGAGCATTTTTATGTGTGTACGAATAGTCAAGAAAATAACTGTGAATTTCAGACAGAGAGTTTGATGAACAACAATCAGATGACAGCTAGAAATGCTTACCGCAGGACGCATAACCTGCTGACTTCCGATGAGATTGTCGCAGTGCGTGAGAACTATGGATTGACACAGATTGAGGCAGCCAGACTGCTCGGCTGGGGGGAGGCAACTATTGCCCGATATGAAAGCAAGGCGATACAAGATGAGGCTTACGACACGATGCTGCGCATCATACAGGAAGATCCGCTCAGAGCGATCGCGCTTTTGGATAAGAACAGTGACAAATTTCCAGAACCAAAGAGAATGCAGATACGGACAAAGATGGTGGAAAAACTGGAGTCGTACGGAAAAGAATATCTGAGTCGGCAGGTTTTGGCAAGCGAGTATATAAAGTTTTCTGTCCCATCTGATCTGAATGGCTATAAGCTGTCTGATATTGATAAAGTTGAAAGTATTATCTCATATTATGCAGAGCGGATCACAGATCTCTACAAAATCCAGCTGATGAACCTGCTATGGTATGCAGATGCGTTGTGCTTTAAGACCTGCAGCAACTCCATGACAGGGCTGGTCTATCGCCATGAATCTGCAGGGATCCTGCCGATCGGTCATATGAGTATGACAGGTTTGAAAAATGTAAACGTACAAGTTGAAGAAGACTATGAGTCAGCCAGATTTCATTTTTATCCGAATACTTCGCTGGATCCATTTGGATTATCCAAAAATGAAACAGCAATTTTAGATGCCATTATCACAAAGTTCAGAAATTATGACGGCTCCCTTCTGGCTTCATATGTTCAGGAAGAGACTGCATACACGCAAACGGATCCGGGAAATATTATCCCATATAGCCTTGCTAAAAAACTCCGTGTTTTCTGATATTTCTTAATTTTTTTGTCATGTTCATTACAGTTTACATGAATTTTCATCTTTTTTTAGTTGTTGTATTCATTTTTACAAATAGCTGTGATATGATTAGAATAATATTTTGTATATTTAGGCATTGACAAAAAATCCATATTCAATCGGCATTGAATGGCGTCGTCGATCGGGAACTATAATAATTATGAGAGGTAGATTGTAATGACAAAAGAAGCAGAGCATGTATTGAAACTGGATAACAGAAAAAAGTATACGTATTTTATCCATAAAATCGCGGATTATACAGAAGTGTGGTCCCTCGTGGATGCAGATGGCTGGGCAGAATTGGAACTTGGCGAGAAATCCTATTTTCCAGTATGGGCGAAAAAAGAACACTCGGATTTGTGCAGGTCAGATGAATGGCAGGATTACCACAGTGAGGCAATCGACCTTGATGATTTTTTGGAAGAATGGATCCCTCGGTTGAAGAGGGAAGGTGTGAGAATCACTGTCATGTGGAGTGAAGGTTCTGGCATTGATGTTGACTGGGACGATCTGCTGCGCGATATCACAATCGAGCTGGAAAAATATTAGAATGTATGAAATCGCTCTAGTGCAGCATTAATGAACACTCTGATGAGGAAGGTGTGATCAAAGATATCATATTAACTCCCATTCGTCCGCATAGCGGGCACGCTGATTGAGATAATAAAATCAAAGATTTCATATAATATTTAAGGAGACAAAGAATTTGATATGGAAAATGAAAAGGGTCCTGCCAACAGTCGTATTGTCTATCTTGATCTTGTTCGTATCACTGCCTGTATTTTGGTTGTAATGGTACACATTTCTGCACAGCAGATAGAGGATTTGCCTGTTGACAGTTGGCAGTTTGTCATCACTAACAGTTATAACTGTCTTGCTTTTACGGGCGTAGCGCTGTTTGTGATGATCAGT
>CAJUQU010000298.1 GCA_910588595.1 uncultured Lachnospiraceae bacterium
GTTGTCAGTGACTGGAGTTCAGACGTGTGCTCTTCCGATCTTCTGCGAAAAGATAAAAGCAAGGACAACGGCGCATAAGCATCCTACAAAGGGCTATCCGATAGAAGAAAATATCTTTGACAATGTGCTGTATTGTGGTGTGTGCGGCAGGAAAATGACACGCAACAGCTATGTGAAGCAGTATGCAGACGGGGAGAAAGCAAGACTTGACGGATATTTCTGTCTCAATGGTGGGCAGACAAAAGTTACGGTATGCCCGGAATCGAACCGTATATCAAAAAATGAGCTGTTGGATATATTGCTGCCTCTTATCCGTATTGAATTTGAGATTTTTCTTAGCCAACCAAAGCGTTACATGGAATATGGAAAGGAAAGGATAGCAGAGGCGGTAAAAAAGACAGATAAAAAGTTAAGTGAGACAGAAGCAAAGATTAGACGCTTCCGTGAAGAAGAAGGCAGCGTATATGTGGATTACCGTGCCGGGAAAATGATTCAGAAAGATTATGTGTCCTTTAAAATGAAACAGGAGGACAGACTGGAGGAATTGAGAAAACAACAGCAGGAATGGGAAAAAGAAAAAAAGGCATTAGAAAAACTGGAGACAAAGTATCTGGCAGCCATAAAAGCGCTTTTAAAACTGAAAAGCGGAAAGGATTTGACAAAAGATGTAGTGGAGGATTTTGTCGAAAAGATATATGTTTATCCGGGAAAACGGATAGAAGTTTTGTTTACGGTTACGGCTGACAGCATGGAAGGGGTGAGGTAATGGATAGGCTGGCAATCTATTTACGCTTATCCTTAGAGGACAAAAGAGCCATCGAGGATGGCGGTTTTACTCAGGACGAGAGTAACAGCATCGGAAACCAGAGAAAGCAGATTTTAGAATACATACATCACAATCCAGAGCTTTCAAAGTATGAAATCATGGAATTTTGTGATGATGGCTGCTCCGGCACAAATATGGAAAGGCCGGGTATGCAGAAACTATTGAAGGAGGTAAAGGAAAACAGGATACGCTGCATCATTGTAAAGGATATGTCCCGGTTTTCAAGGGATTATATCGAAATGGGAACCTATCTGAACCAGATATTCCCATTTATGGGCATCCGTTTTATAGCCCTTAATGACCATTATGACAGCAGGGAGCATCATGGAAGTACCATCGAGATTGATACGGCGTTCCAGACACTTTTATATGATTTATACAGCAAGGATGTATCTGTTAAGGTAAAGGCTTCTTTTGAAAATAAGTGCGCAAATGGAGAATATGTTTTCGGACAGGTTCCTTTTGGGTATGAGAAAAGCAAGGAGGTAAAAAATACTGTTGTAGTGAATGAGAAAGAGGCGGGAATTGTACGGTATATCTTTTCCCTCGCTCTGGGGAGCGATGATGTGCAGGGCAAAAGCAGTACGCAGATTGCAAAGCAGCTTTATGAGGAAGGTGTACCAACAATCATGCAGATCCGCAAGCCTGATAAAGCAGTCCATGATGGAAAACTTCATACATGGAGCAGTCAGGCAGTCAGGAATATCCTGAATAACCGTTTTTATCTTGGAGAAATGGCATATGGGAAATCTGTCAGAAAATCAGTAGGCAGTAAGGACGGTTTGGCTGTGCCGAGAGAAGATTGGAAAGTGATACCTGATCACCATGAAGCGCTGATTTCGGAGGAAATTTTTAAACAGGTTTCGGCATTCAGACCAGAACACTCTACCACACGGAAAAATTCAGCTTCGCTGAATCGAGAGAAGCATCCGCTGACTGGTAAACTGTATTGCGGCTGCTGCGGGTATTCCCTAAATTATAAATCAATCCGGGGAAAGAACAAGTATAGGAGATTTGAGTGCAGGAAACACTCCCTGCTCCAAATACCGGAGTGCTGTACTTATATGAATGCCGATCTGTTGGAGGAAACAGTTCTTTTTATGCTAAATAAGGAACTAATGTTTCGGGGCAATGCTATGAAGCAGAAAGAAAATCTGTTTTCTTTTCAGAAAGCAGGTATCCATACATTAAAAAAGAAACTGGACGGATACAGGCAGGAGAAAAAGCAGATACAGGCAGAGAAAGATGCCCTGTATGAGAAATATGCACTTACCAAACTTCCTGTTGCAGAATATCAAAGAAAAGCAATGGAACTGACAGAGCGGATATCTTCTTTATCCGTATTGGAAGAGGAAGCCGTAGAAAAGCTCACAAGACTGGAAGACGAATACCAAAAGGCAGAGGAAGATATGAAACAGATTATCCGGTTTTCTCACATCGAGGAACTGACACAGGAGGTGGTTGATACTTTCATTAGAAGAGTATATGCTTATAAGGATAAGAGGGTTGAGATAGAGTGGAATTTCAGTGTGGATAATGCCGCAAAATACGGTATGGGGGTAGTCAGTCAAAAACAACTTAGCAATAACTTCCCATCAATTTTTACTGTACTTAGCAGCTATTTCCCATCACCCTAACGGAGTTATGCGGGTTTGCGGGCTTTGGACTTGAAAAAAAGTGAAAAAGTTCGTGACAATTACTTGACATCAACGGGATATGGACGGCTCGACGTGGCGGGGGTGTTCGAGTTTTTGGCTGGGATTGGGCGAGGGGGATAATCCTATTTATGTACGAATGTATGCACGCACAAATTCATTGAAAACAGGCGCAAAAACAGGAAACCTTTCCTTGGTTTCCTGTCTTGGTGTACTGATGGTTATTCAGTTTTTAGCTGACTGCAATTCTGCAAAATCGGATGTATAAAGCACTGCCGCTTCGGTTTCAGGCTTCAGATTTCAGATGTCAGATTTCAGATGTCCTTTTGCAATTCCAAATTTCTTCCCCGCTAACAAGTATTCTTTTATTTTACGTTGAAGTGATGTTTTTTCAGGCAGTTGTTCATCAACAGTTTCAATACCGGGAAAAATCCATCCCATGTACCATGTTGCATCGTGATCGACAGTGTCGATCTCAAACAGGTTCTGAAATGCAAGTATATTTGATTCTTTTCCCAGCATTTCTTTTAGCTCAGGCATGAGCATCCAAGTGTCACATGTCAGATCTACATCCGCCCATTCGGGATAATACTCTGTCCTGAACTCCTTGAACGATTTGATGGATTGAGCGACCGAACTTTTTCGAAGATCGGCATCAGACGGAATATGAACTGCTATCTCTCGATCCTTACCATCGACAAATTCGTACTCTAAAGCTCCCATTCGGTATTCGTTTAAGGATATCTGACGAGGAAACCACCACGCCCAGACAAATTTGTAAGTTTGAAACGTTTGATGGTACTCATGCAGAAATCTGGTACAAAATTTCATAGTAGCAACAAAAATATCATTTGAAATATTGCGTTTTACGTATGCCCCGTGAGAATAAATACTGATTATGTTCAGTAATTCCCAAAGAATTTTAAATCCGTCAGGATCGTCACCTAATAATGCCTGCAATTCTTTTATCCCGGCATCCCATTCATCACGCTTTAATATTTTGTTTATCACAGTATTCGGAATAGGAGCATTTCTGCTTCTACCGTAATCAATAAGTTGCTTTTCGACTTCACTCGGGATTTCTAACAGCCTAAACAATTCGGTAATCTCCATCAAAATATCCTCCAATTCTAATTATTGTCACTTAATTTTATAGTAATGCCCGGATCTGCATTCGTCAATAATTTCTTTACTGTACTTTCAATATGCGCTATATTTACATTAAATAAATCATTGTGAACAGATTTCTAAAGACCCGATCTGTAGCGCCTGCTGCAACGCTGTATAATGTATTGCGAAGTATGGTATTTCCGGTCAAGAAAAAAGGCTGTTTTCGGCTTAAAATGAAGTTAGAGCATTTTAAACACGCTCTAAGGAAGGGGGAACGCGCTTGAAAAATTCCAATGCGATCGATGGTTCCATAGACTATATCGAAAGTCGTTTGACATCAGCTTTTGATATTGGTGAATTGGCACAGCAGTCTTTTTTTTCGAAAACGCATTACCAAAGACTGTTTCGTGCCGTTGTTGGCGAACCTGTGATGGAATATGTTAAAAACCGCCGGTTACAACTTGCCTGTCGTGATGTGTGTGCAGGGAGTATTGGAATCTTGGACATTGCACTTAAGTATGGTTACGATTCTCACGAAGGTTTCACCCGGGCGTTTAAGGCATACTTCGGCGTGACACCCTCCGAATACCGTAAATATAATATTCCAAACGAAACGGAGGTAATCGTAATGTTATCAAACGAGGTATTAGACAGGATCGGACAAAATGCGGAAAAAACTTCTGCCATGTTAAGCAATTTCATTGAGGAAGCGGAAAAACTGGTTGCTCGCGCCAATAAAGCGGCAGCGTCAGCGGGTGAGAAGGGCACAACAACAACCATCTTGGCAAATGAGTTGAGCAGCCTTGCCAAGCGCATAGAACAACTTAGAAATGAGAAGGTAAGAAATCTGACAGCAGGGGCGACGTCCTCATTAGAAATGTTTGACAAGATATTTGCCTTGATACGCTGCCTTGATGACGGGGTTTTCCAGATGAATCTGCTGCGTTTCTTTTGCGGCATTGAAACAGGGCGTATTTCTCCGCCAAAAGACCAGTTTGAAGCGATCGAAGCAGACTATGCCAAGTTGTGCAGCCAATTTGTGGGCTGCAAAGAACACATGATCACTTTGATGAACGAAGCGGTTGAAGTGGTTAATGAGGACATTAAACAAGAAGCCGCAAATTGCGTTGAAGCGTGTATCAGAGTCATGGATCAGGCTGTTGAGATAGGCGAGAACACCGCGTCATCGGCACACGTCGCTGCCAGATCATTGGGCGAGCGCGGCAGAGCATTCTCTTATATTGCCAAAGAGGTAAGTGCAATCATAAACATCTTCAAAAATGTGACAGCGGATTTCAGGAATTCCCAAGATTTAACGACTGCCCTTTCTCAATTATCCGGCGCTGTGTACAGCATGAATATAAATGGTTTCAACGCTTCCGTTGAGTCCGCGAGAGCAGGAAATCCTGCCGAATGCCTGGAGGCCGCCGATAATATGATGAAATACGCA
>CAJUQU010000299.1 GCA_910588595.1 uncultured Lachnospiraceae bacterium
GATTCCCTGCCCTGCCACATTGCTGTTCTGGTTCGCCAGTGTATTCAAGTAAAATGCAAGCGTCTTCATGCTCTCGTCATTCACATAAAAGTTCGAACTCTCGACATTTACCCACACCTGCTGGAATGACAGGATCGCCGTCGTCGCGATCGCCGGCCTCACCAGCGGCAGGATGATGGAACGGTAGATCTTGAAATCATTTGCGCCGTCCATATACGCCGCATCGAGCAGTGCGTCCGGGATCTGGTCGATGAACTGCTTTACCAGAAACAGTCCGACCGGCAGCGCCAGGAGCGGTAAAACGTGCGCAAAATAGGTATCCTTCATGCCAAGGAAATCGATCACGAGATATCTCGGGATCATGACTGCCACGGACACAAACATCAGTGCTGTATTGTTGATCTCGAGCAGCGCGTACTTGCCCTTGAATCGAAGCTTCGACAGCGCAAAACCAGCCATCGTGGAGAACAGGATCGACAACAGCACCACAGAACCTGTCACGATCAGACTGTTGAACACATAGCGGCTCATCGGAATGTTGCTGTTTGCCGACGCCTTGAACAGTTTCACGAAATTGTCAAGCGTGGGCTTGTGCACGATGATCTGCGGCGGAAAAGCAAAGAGTTCATCCATCGGCTTGAACGCATGGCAGACGATAAACACAATAGGGATCCCCATAAAGACCGCCAGCGGCAGGAGGATCAGTATGATCTTTAACTGCCCCCACTCAAATTTTTTGGGATTGATATTACAACCTTTATATCCAGCCATCTTTCTACAACCTTACTCCTTTCGTAATCTGTGAATTTGCGCCCTTCTGCAAATTCACCGTGCGAAAAAACTTTCATATATGGTTTTTTCGCACTTTAATCTTCCCTGAACAGCCGTCCAAAGAATTTCGAGAATGCAAATACCATCAAAAGCAGCACAACGGAAACTGCCGCGGCATAACCCATCTCATATCTCAGGAAACCGTAATCTTCAATGTGGTTTACGATCAGCTGGCCTGCATAGTTCGGCGTCGGATTTGTCCCCGCAAGCTGCACGCCGATCGCACCGTTCTGGAACGCACCCACGATCGCCATGACCGCACCGAAAAGCATCTGCGGCTTCATGGTCGGTATCGTGATGTAGATCATTTCCTGAAAACGGTTCTTCACGCCGTCGATCGCCGCCGCCTCATAGATCTCCTCATCCGCGTTCAGGATACCCGCAAGCATCGCGAGGAAACCGACGCCCATGCTCGACCACAGCGCGACGATGATGATGATGGGCAGCAGATATCTGGCATCCACCAGCCATATGATCGGTGCATCAATGACGCCGAGCCGCATCAGAAAACTGTTTAAATACCCCATCTGGTCCCCGGAGAAGATGATCTTCCACAGGACCGTCATCGATACCGCACCCGTCATACTCGGCGAGTAAAAGATCACTGTCAGTATGGTCCTGGGCACCGAGCTGAGCTGCGCCAGACACCATGCCACCAGAAATGACAGCACATATCCGCCCGGTCCCACGATCACCGCGTAGATGATCGTGTTGGGCAGTACCTTCTGCATGAAGATGTCATCCGCCGTCAACAGATTGATATAGTTCAGAAAGCCTTTGAAGGTTGGCGCCTGTATCGTGTCATAGCTCGTAAAAGAAAGTGCGATCGCCACCAGCATCGGGATGATGATGAAGATGGTGAACAGGATCACATACGGCGCCAGAAATGCGTATGCAGCCTTGTTCGCGTGTTCGCGCTGCGCAGCCTTCGTCTTGTTTGTTTTTGCCGCCATTTACTTCGCCTCCTTCGATTTCGCTATGATCTCGCGTACTTTCTCGACTGTCGGTACTTCGTACTCTTTTACCATCACGCCGTTCTCAATATATCCAAACTCCTCGAGCTTTCTCTGTGTCTCCCGCTTCACGCTCTTCTGCGCATCGTCGAGCGATTCCCTCACGGATGCACTCTTTGCCCCGAGCACCACAAGATTGTATGCATCCGAAAGTTCACGCTCCACCATGTAACTTGCCAGCGCTCTTGGCGCCTCCAGCGTCCAGTCAAGCTGCTCTAGGATGACTGCTTTGTCATCGCTGTCCCACGGAAGCTGTGCGAACGCCTCCGCATTTGCTGTGTTCCAGTAATATTCATCACCGTACGTGATCTGGAGCCGCTGTCCAAACTCAGCCTGCACCTCGGCACTCGACCACCACTTCACGAACTCCCATGCCATCTGCTCCCGCTCCGGAGTGGATTTAAACAGGAATGTCGACTCGGCACCCGCTGACGAGTATCGCATCACCTCGCCGTCCGCATTCTCCACACCCGGGATCAGCGCCACGCCCCACGAACCGTCAATCTCGGGCGCCGCGTTGGAGATCATGTTGTAATTGCCAAAATCAGAGATGCCGATCGGGTAGTCACCGTTTCTAAAATGCTGGTAAAAATTGGGCACATCTTTTGGCAGGTTGTATATCGTAAACAGGTTTGTCAGTGTGGTAAACCCTTCCACATTCTCCTCGCTCGTCAGGATCGCCTTGTCGATCGCGCCGTCATACAATGTCCCGCCGCTCTGGAATAAAATAGGTGTCGTGTCGAGGAACGTCTTCATACCGACTGTTCTCGCTGTCGGATAATAGAAGTTCAGACCGCGCATCTGCAGATCGGGAAGCATCGCCTGCACGTCCTCGAGCGTGTCAGGAACCTCGAGACCAAGCTTGTCGAGAATGTCCTTTCTGTAGAACATCACCTGGAAATTCATCGTCTCCGGCAGCGCGTAGATCCTGTCCCCGATGACATACGGCATGATCAGACCTGCGTTGTAGCGCTCCGCCACCTCCGCAAAGTCCGGAAACTCTGTCAGATCCTTCAACGCACCTCTGATACCCAGCTCAAATGGAATGGAATAGTTTACCCCTGTCGCCACGTCCGGGGAATCCCCCGACGCGTTTGCCAGCACAAGCTTTGTCTGATCGGGCATCAGCGAAAGATCCACCTCGATACCCGTCTGCGGCGTAAACTGTTCATTGATCAAAAGCTGCATGATCTCAAGATGCTGCCTCGAACGGTTTACCGACACCTGCAGATGCTCCGGATTGGTGTTCGTGGAGGAGTACGCCTGCTCGCCGAACGAAGTAAAGAACCGCACGATGCCAAGCCATATCTTGGTAAATATATTTTTGTTCTTGGGAAGCTGCTTTGCAGCATCCTCCTGGTACAGATAGATACTGTCAAGTGCAAAATCATTGCCGTTGAGACTGTCGATGAGGTTTGCCAGATGCTGGTTTACGGATGAAGTGCTCGTGGCGAGCTCGTCGATCCTGTAAATCAGCTCATCCGGTTTCTTCGCCAGACTTCTCAGCTGGTTCTCCGCGATCTTGACCGATGCGTACGCTGCGATCTTATTTTTATTGGGATTGTACATCTTCGCATCTTCCATGACCTGATTGAGCTCATCCGCCCAGCCTGTCATCGTCTCTCCGATTCCCGGAATATATGCTTCCAATGAAAAATCTCTGTATTTATCTTTGTTAGTGCCAGCAACCTTTGTCACTTCAAGCGACAGATCGTTAACCCTGCTCATGATCTTCTCGATCGTCTCTAATGACTCTCTGATCGGCTCCATGCTGATCTGCATGGAGATCGTGTGCTTTCCTGCCTCGAGCGGTATGCTGATCTTGTTGCCGTCACTGTCGACCATGGTGTACATCTCATATTTCTTCTCATATGCAAATGCATGGTTCTCAAAAGCCGTGTTCGGAATCTCACCGTCGATCTTGACATTCATAAACACTGGAAAGTCTGCCTTTCCGCTCTGGCTGTAGTGGAAAGCGATGTAGTAGTTTCCCGCTTTCTCCACTTCCAGAAGGTATGTGATCTCCTGACCGCCCTTTCCAAACGAAGTCGCATCGACAGTATTCATCACCCTTTTCGCCGCCTGATATGGAAACAAGTCCGGGTCAAACTCACAGGTTGCATGGATTCCCGAATCATTTCTATATAGGAAGTCCTCCGCCTGTATCTCGATGAATCCATCGCCGGCTGCCACCTCACTGCCCGTGTACTGCGGAACCTGCGGTTTTGCCGTAAGCGTAAGGTTTCCGAGCAAAAGCGATCCTTCATTCAACTCGATCGTGATCGTATTTCTGCCCTGCTGCAGCTCGATGCCAAGCGGCTGGGTATATCGGTATGTGGAATCCTGTATGTACTTGTTCTGCCAGTCATAGATCTTGTCCGGCATACTCACCACTTCATTGCCATAGCTGTCATAAACCTTCCTGGGATCTAACGTCCATTGGTCAGGATTTGATGTCCACTGGCTCTCCAGCTTCTGCTGGCGCATCTCAAAGAATGGATACACCCCGTTGATCATGATCCCCGCTTCCACCGGCAGAATGGATTCACTGTTTGACAGATAGTCAAAATTCATGTAATAGACCCCTGCCTGCGGCACATCGATCTCCAGCTCCACCTTTCCCTTTGCCGGGATGGACAGCGCGCCGTCGTCATCACTGTTTCCCACATATCCGTACTCGTTTGTCAGACTGGCGTCTCCCGACTTGTACACATCGCTTATCTTGTAGAGAATCGGCTCTCCTGTGTAGGCGGCGAGCGTGTAGCCTGCACTGACCTTTGTGTAGCCGTTATCCAGTCTCTCGTTTGAATAAGTTTCTGTCACCGCATTCTGGGCTGTCTGCGGCTCCTGTGCCCTTAGCTGCATGGCTGGAGGCACTGTCATTGCCGTAGTCGCAACCATACATACCGCCATGCTAAGTGCCATGACCTGTTTTGCAATTCCTCTTTTCATGATGACCCAACCTTTCCCTCACAAACAAACCATGTAATTACGTCGTTTCTGCCATATCGTTTTTTGATCCTGATTTATTTGTTTTATTTATGAGTTAATCATTTTAGTTTTCCTTTATATAATCAATCTACGCTATATTAATGAAAATGTCAATATAGTTTCTCATTAATTTTGTTATTATGAATACCTAAATTCCTTGGTTTTATCAGGCTTTGAGATCTTTTGCACTATTTGACGAAATTC
>CAJUQU010000300.1 GCA_910588595.1 uncultured Lachnospiraceae bacterium
GACAAAAAACTTCGTATTTGTGAGAGAAACAATATTCCGTATAACAGCTTCGAAGCAAGCCATCCATATCTTTTGCACGGAAGGGTTGGGGCTTATATTGCTCAAACAAAATTTGATATTCATGATGAGGACATCCTCCAGGCGATCACATGGCATACCACAGGGCGTCCTGATATGTCGCTGCTTGAAAAAATAATCTTTATTGCTGATTATATAGAACCTTCCCGCAATCCAATACCAGAGCTCGATGAGATCCGTCAGCTTGCATTTATTGATATTGATAAAGCAATGGAAAAAATCTTGTCAAACACGCTTAAATTTCTGGAGTCAAAGGGAAATCCAATAGATAAAATGACACAGACAACCTATGACAGCATTGTACGATATTCTGCATCATATAAAGGAGGAAATCTTGCTTGAACACGATAAATAATACTTTAAAGACAATTGTTGATGCCCTTGAAAATAAGAAGGCAGAAGAGTTGCAGCTGATTGATATCAGGGAAGTATCGACAATCGCAGATTACTTTGTGATCACAAACGGGACAAACATGAGTCAGATCCAGGCATTGGCTGACAATGTAGAAGAGAAGCTTGCCATAAATGGAATCCATCCAAGAAGTGTGGAGGGTTACAACACTGCAAACTGGATACTGATGGATTACAACGACATTCTGGTGCACATATTTGATAAGGAAAGTCGTGGCTTCTATGATCTGGAGCGCATGTGGCGCGATGGAAAAGTTATTGATGTAAAGTCAATATAAGTTTTTATATAATTCTGATACCTGTGTAATCGAGTATGGGAGAAGGTCATTCCTCTACTCGATTTTTAATTAAAACTCAAAACTATGTATAAAGCCAATGAAATTTAGTGATATAGACGAAATACACCATATACTTTTCCCAGAATCTCTACATCATCTAAAATAATAGGATCCATTGTGTCATTCTCCGGCTGGAGTCTGTAATGCCCATCTTCCTTATAGTAAGTCTTTACAGTGGCAGAATCATCGACCAAAGCGACAACAGTGTCACCATTTTCAGCAGTATTGCATGCATGGATAAAAATCTGATCTCCGTTAAAAATGCCGGCATTGATCATACTGTCACCTTTCACCCTCAATACAAATGAATCACCAGCTGGCACCATCTCTGCAGGAATCGGGAAATAACCCTCAATATTCTGTTCAGCAAGAATCGGCAAACCAGCTGCGACAGTTCCCACAATAGGAATACTCGTCATCTCGTGTCTGACCATCTGGAAACTATCATCCATGATCTCAATAGCCCGGGGTTTTGTCGGGTCTCTTCTGATATATCCGTTCTTCTCAAGTGTCTCAAGATGAGAGTGAACAGAGGAAGTGGACTTAAGGTTTACTGCCTCACAGATTTCTCGAACTGATGGCGGATAACCTTTCCTGAGGATCTCCGCTTTAATGAATTCCAAAATTTCTTTTTGTTTTACTGTTATTTTACCATATGCCATATTTAATGCCTCCTTTTTTGTTATTATAACATACCTTGCAGAAAATTGCAAACATATATTCCGAAAAATTGTTTGGAAATTTTATTGGAAAGTATTGACAAGCAAAACTTTGTTCTGTATAATCTGTTTTAAACAGCTGTTCGGAATAATTGTTTGGAAATTATGTTCGTTTTATTTGCTGCAAAGGAGTTAATTTATGAATAATACAGATTACACAACAAAGGCGCTGATCAACAGGCAAAACCGTAGAAGACAAGTGAGACAGCATAGGATTGCACTGATCCTGTCTCTGTTCTCCATTATCACAGCATCAATTTTGCTTATTTCTTTTTCGACAGAAGCAAACGATATGGAGCATCAGCCCTCCTATAAATACTATAAGAGTATCGAAATAACGAAAGGTGACACCTTATGGTCGATCGCCAATGACAATTTTGACTCAGCACACTATAAAGACATCAATGAATATGTATCAGAAGTAAAAAAGCTGAATACACTGTCCTCTAATGACATTATTGCTGGGCGCTATGTTATCGTTCCGTATTACGCATCTGAATTTGTCAGTGATTAGTAACTTTTGGAGCTGATCCCTCGATCCAAAAGTTACTAACAAAAGTTCCTAAGTTTATCAGCTCTTTTCCCTTAGAGTGACAGCTTTCGCTGCCTGACGGCGTCTGTCCTCCTCGAGCGCAGCATAATGCTTTCTGGTGGTATTGACATCCTTATGGCCAAGAACGTCCGCCACAAGATAAATATCCCCTGTTTCCCTGTATAGAGTTGTACCGTAAGTACTTCGCAGCTTGTGAGGGGTGATCTTTTTGAGCGTAGTGACAACCGAAGCATACTTTTTAACGAGATTCTCCACTGCGCGCACCGTGATTCGCTTATTTTGCATAGACAGAAACAGTGCGTCTTCGTGGCCCTGAACAGGAGTCATGGCTGTGCGCTGTTCGAGATAATCGAGCAGCGCAAGCTCGACCTCTTCACCAAAGTATACAACAGCTTCATAACCACCTTTGCGCCGTATTTTAACACCGTTGTTCTTGAAGTCTATATCCTGTATATCAATACCTACGCACTCTGATACACGGATCCCTGTTCCAAGCATCAGTGTCAGCAGGGCAATATCTCTCAATTTATTTTTCTCGTGATACTGCATCTGTTTTTGGGTAAGATTTTCCCCGGTTTCGACTGTATCAAGCAATATGGCTACCTCATCAGGATCCAGTCGGACAATTTCCTTATCATGCAGTTTAGGCATTTGGACAAGAGCGGCAGGATTTTTTTCAATCATCTCATTTTTGAAAAAATAGTTGTAAAAACTTCGCAAAGAAGCAAGCTTTCTAGCCTTCCCCCTCTCGTCATTCATATATTCCTTGCCTTCTTTGGTATAATAAGTGCAGTGTTCCAAATACTCTTCAATATCCATCCTTGTAATCAGATCCAGGATTTCAAGTCGATATTCCTTGATGGGTGTTTTTCTGAATACGGAATTATTATCATGAAGGTACTCGAAAAAGACCCGGATATCGTATGCATATGCAACACGTGTCCTGCTCGATATGTATTCCTGCATTCCCCGGAAATACTGCCCGCAAAAGGGTGGAAGAGTGTCCAGTATTTCTCTTAAGTGTACTATATTTTTCTTGTTTACCTCATCGTGATAGGTTGACTTATTTACTTTCTCCACTTGAGCAACTCCCTAATAATTTACAAATCTTTAGTATAAATATCCCCAATAATATGCTATAATCATATTATACCATTTTACAAAAAAATTCCAATAAAAAATTGGAAAAGATAGGAGACTGGTCAGAAAATGAAAAATAATAAAGAATATATTAAATGGGGGCTTACAGCATTTTTAGTGATTCTTGGAGGTTTTGCGAGTTATTATGTGATCTTTCATGTTGACAGTCTTTCTTTGACTCTAAGAAATCTTTTTACGATACTAATGCCGATCATAGATGGTTTCATACTCGCATACTTGCTTGCTCCGCTTGTAAATGCAACAGAGCGTGTTATCACAACCCCCTTTTTTGCCCTGATCAAAAAAGAGGATAAAAGAAATCCAAAACGTTTCCTTTCCATTATTATTACTGATGTATTTGTTTTGTGGGCGGTGTATACTTTTTTCTCAGTCGTCATACCGCAAATTGCGAACAGTATCCGAACTATACTAGAGCAGTTTCCCAATTATATCAACACATTTGGTTTATGGATCTCAAAACTCTTAAATGACAACCCGGAGTTTCAGAAAAGTGTTATGGAATTTTTAAACGAATCTTCCATGGATTTTACAACTGTAATCAATACCAAATTGTTGCCTCAACTTAACAGCATTAACAATGTAACAGAGATGTTATCACAGTTTAGTGGAATCATCAATGTGATCACATCTGTTTCGATGAGTGTGTATTCAATATTTAAAGAAATATGGAATTTAGTGATTGGATTTGTCATATCCATTTATTTATTAGCCAGCAAGGAATTGTTTGCAGCACAGGCGAAAAAAGTGGTGTATGCGTTTTGTTCCGTTAACCGTGCAAATCGCTTTATAAGCAATGTGCGTTTTGCACATAAAACTTTTGGTGGATTCTTTGTTGGAAAAATATTGGATTCCATCATTATCGGTGTAATTTGTTTTGCTGTTACAAGCATACTTGGAACACCATTTTGCGTATTGATCAGTGTAATTATCGGAGTTACAAATATCATCCCATTTTTTGGACCTTTTTTGGGTGCGATTCCATCTACATTATTGATTCTATTTATTGATCCGTTACAGGCTCTCTATTTTGTAATATTTGTCATAATACTACAGCAGGTTGATGGAAATATTATAGGGCCTAAAATACTCGGAAGTTCCACCGGATTATCAAGTTTTTGGGTAATCTTCTCAATCACATTGTTTGGTGGTATCTGGGGAATTTTGGGAATGATCATTGGTGTGCCAATTTTTGCCATATTATTTGCCTTTATGAAATCTTTGATCGAGACAAAACTCTCTGCAAAAAATTTATCTCCAGAAACTCGAAAATATCTGCGATTGCTATATATCGATATCGATTCAAAAGAATATAAGGAATTTCCTGAAAATGCCAAAAAACCTTTTGCAGATATCACACAGATTCTAGTCAAAGGACACGAAAAGATGAAATTAAAACAAGAAAATATTAAAGCAAATGACTCTATAGCTGATAACAAATAATCTTAAAAATACCTGCAGGCCTGCAGGTATTTTTATTTATAAATAAATCCTCAAACGCTAACATATTGTTATTGCAAATGTACAATAAGAGCGAAATCAAAATGTATTACATTGAAAATATCAATCATTAAGATTTCTCATAAAACAAATTTGAAAATGTAGAAACCCAAAATATTAGATTGTAAATATCAATTCATTAAGAATCCTCATAAAAACAAATTTATCAATACAGAAACCCAAAATATTAGATTACAAAAATCAATCCATTAACAATCCTCATAAAAACAAACCAAACAGTGCAAATATCAAAAAATTCGAGAACTAA
>CAJUQU010000301.1 GCA_910588595.1 uncultured Lachnospiraceae bacterium
GGCGGTGCGGTCATCAAAGCATTTGATGCGACACAGATGCAGTTTGATCAGGACATCATTGATCTGCTCTCGCTGCGTGTGACGGCAGATATCCAGGGAAAAATAAAGGATGGAAAGGTCCATGTGGAGGATATCCAGGACAGTGCGGAGAAAGTTCTGGAACAGGCAGGCTACACGGAGACAGCCAAGGCGTTCATCCTCTACAGAAAACAGCGGGAGAAGATGCGCAATATGAGATCCACGATCCTTGACTATAAGGAAGTTGTGGACAGTTATGTGCGGGTGGAGGATTGGCGCGTGAAGGAGAATTCGACAGTCACATACTCCGTCGGCGGTCTGATCCTGTCGAACTCCGGGGCAGTTACGGCAAATTACTGGCTCTCTGAGATCTACGATGAAGAGATCGCAAATGCACACAGAAATGCGGACATCCATATCCATGATCTGTCTATGCTCACAGGCTACTGTGCCGGTTGGTCCCTGAAACAATTGATCAGAGAAGGTCTTGGCGGTATTACAGGCAAGATCACATCAGCGCCGGCAAAGCATCTGTCTGTACTATGCAGCCAGATGGTAAATTTTCTTGGGATCATGCAGAATGAATGGGCAGGCGCACAGGCGTTTTCCTCCTTCGACACCTATCTTGCGCCTTTTGTGAAGGCAGACAGTCTCTCCTATCAGGAAGTCAAGAAATGTATAGAGGCATTTATCTACGGGGTCAACACACCGAGCCGGTGGGGGACACAGGCACCGTTCAGCAATATCACACTGGACTGGACCGTTCCGAATGACCTGGCGAATCTGCCGGCGGTCGTGGGTGGAGTGGAGATGGATTTTACCTACGGGGACTGCAAGGTGGAGATGGATATGGTCAACAAGGCATTCATAGAGACAATGATCGAGGGTGATGCCAATGGAAGGGGATTCCAGTATCCGATCCCAACATATTCCATAACACGTGATTTTGACTGGTCAGACACAGAAAACAACCGACTGTTATTTGAAATGACTGCAAAGTACGGAACGCCGTATTTTTCAAACTATATCAACTCAGACATGGAGCCGTCAGATGTCCGCAGCATGTGTTGCAGACTGCGTCTTGACCTGCGCGAACTGCGCAAAAAAACAGGTGGTTTCTTTGGGTCGGGAGAGAGCACGGGAAGCGTGGGTGTCGTCACGATCAATCTGCCGCGCATCGCGTATCTCGCATCGGATGAGACTGATTTTTACAGGCGGCTCGATCGTCTGATGGACATCAGTGCGCGCTCCTTAAAGATCAAGCGGAATGTGATCTCAAGATTGTTGGAGGAGGGTTTGTATCCATATACAAAGCGTTATCTTGGCAGATTTGACAATCATTTTTCGACAATCGGATTGATCGGGATGAACGAGGCTGGTCTCAATGCGAGATGGATCAGGGCAGATCTCTCCCACAAAGAGACACAGCAGTTTGCAAAAGATGTGCTCAACCATATGAGGGAGAGGCTGTCTGACTATCAGGAGCAGTATGGCGATCTGTACAATCTCGAGGCGACGCCGGCGGAGAGTACGACGTACAGGCTTGCCAAGCATGACAAAGAGAAGTGGAGCGATATCATCACGGCGGGCTATGAGGGAGATAAACCTTATTACACGAATTCATCGCATCTGCCGGTTGACTACACGACTGACATTTTTGATGCACTTGATATACAGGACGAGCTTCAGACACTCTACACGTCAGGAACGGTATTCCACGCGTTTCTGGGAGAGAAGCTTCCAGGCTGGAAAGCGGCGGCGGAGCTGGTGCGCACGATCGCCGAAAACTACAGGCTTCCGTATTATACCATGTCGCCCACCTACTCTATATGCAGTGAGCACGGCTATCTGAACGGGGAACAGAAAGTGTGTCCCAAGTGCGGAAAGGTGACAGAGGTCTACAGCCGCATCACAGGGTACTACAGACCAGTGCAGAACTGGAACGACGGGAAGCTGCAGGAATACCAGAACCGCACGGAGTACAGGATGGGCAATAAGATCAACAAGATCAGCAGGATCGACGGGGACAGGCAGGTGGAACAGAAGCCGGCGTGTGTCGGAAAAAGCAGTACGTATCTGTTCACTACCAAGACCTGTCCAAACTGCAGTCTGGCAAAGAAATATCTGCAGAATGTGGACTATACGGTAGTTGATGCGGAGGAAAATATGGATCTTGCGGTCAAATACGGAGTGCGGCAGGCGCCAACTCTTGTAATTGTAGCTGGACAATCACAGCAGAAATATGTTAATGTATCTAATATAAGGAAGTACGCAGAGTTGCTGCATCAAAATAAAGTAGTGTAGATCAGAGAGTCCGCTGATGCGGGGGAGTTAGTATGAGATTCGAATAACGCTATAACATGGAGGTAGCAGATGATTGATAAACTGATTAAAAAGATTCAGAAAACCGGAGCGCCAATTGTTGTGGGACTGGACCCGACGATGAAGTTTGTGCCTGAACATATCAAGAAGGCCGCTTTTGAGGAGAAGGGAGAGACCCTGGAGGGTGCAGCGGAGGCGGTATGGCTCTTTAACAAGGCGATCGTTGACAGTACATGCGATCTGATCCCGGCAGTCAAGCCGCAGATCGCCATGTACGAGCAGTTTGGGATTCCGGGGCTGGCCGCATTCAAGAAGACGGTTGATTACTGCAGGGAAAAAGGTCTTGTGGTGATCGGTGATGTCAAGAGGGGAGATATCGGTTCGACCTCGGCTGCATACGCGCTGGCGCATCTTGGCAGGGTACAGGTGGGCAGCAGTTTATGCGCAGGCTTTGACGAGGATTTTGTGACGGTCAACCCGTATCTGGGTTCCGACGGTGTCCAGCCGTTTATCGACGTGTGCAAGGAGGAAAAGAAGGGGATCTTTGTCCTGGTCAAGACCTCCAATCCGAGCAGCGGTGAGTTTCAGGATCGGTTGGTGCAGGACGGTGTGACTGCGGGTGCAGCAGGTGAAGGCACAGGGGAGATCTCGTTCTCTGGCAGACCGCTCTATGAGGTGGTCGGCGAGACGGTTGCCAAGTGGAGTGAGCAGTTTGTGGGAGAGAATGGCTACAGCTATATCGGAGCAGTGGTGGGTGCCACGTATCCGGAGCAGGGCAGGGTGCTCCGCAAGGTGATGCCCAAGTCCTTTATCCTTGTGCCTGGTTACGGCACACAGGGCGGGACAGGAAAAGATCTGATACACTTTTTCGATGAGAACCGGCTTGGAGCGATCGTCAATTCTTCGCGGGGGATCATCGCAGCATACCAGAATGAGAAGTACAGTAAGTTCGGATCAGAAAATTTTGCGGATGCATCCAGACAGGCTGTGATCGACATGATCACGGATATCGATCAGGCGTTTGCGGGTGTGGGCAGGTAACGGATTTATAGATAAAAATATGGAGGTAAAGGGGAAGATGGAACAATACAAGAAGGAATTTATCGAGTTTATGGTGGACAGCAACGTACTGAAGTTCGGTGAGTTTACATTGAAAAGCGGGAGAAAATCCCCGTTTTTCATGAATGCAGGGGCATATGTCACCGGTTCACAGCTCAGAAAGCTTGGAGAGTATTACGCGAAGGCGATCTATGACAATTACGGTGCGGATTTTGACGTGCTCTTTGGACCGGCATACAAGGGGATTCCGCTTTCTGTGGCGACGACGATGGCTTTTAGTGAGCTGTATAATAAGGAGATCCGATACTGCTCCAACAGAAAAGAGGTAAAGGATCACGGCGATGTGGGTATCCTTCTTGGAAGTAACTTGAATGACGGTGACAGGGTTGTCATCATAGAGGATGTCACAACCTCAGGGAAGTCGATCGAGGAGACTTTCCCTATCTTAAGGGCGCAGGCAAATGTGGATGTCGTGGGATTGATGGTGAGCCTGAACCGGCAGGAGCGCGGCAAGACACAGCAGAACGCACTCGCGGAGATACGTGAGATCTACGGTATCGAGACAGGGGCGATCGTAACGATGGAAGAGGTGGTGGAGCACTTGTACAACAAGACATACAATGGCAGGGTGCTCATTGACGATAAGATGAAGGAAGCGATCGACACATATTATGCCCAGTATGGAGCTAAGTAAGGTAGCTGAGGGCGTTGGATAGGAAATGGAGGATTTAGGATGGAAGAGAGAGTCTATAAGGCAATGGGACGTGCAGGTACGCTCTCGATCGTGCTGGGAGTGATATCGATCGTCGTGGGAATGACGAGCGGAGTGATGCTCCTGATCAGTGGCGGAAGGCTTTTGGCAGGCAAATCAAAGATATTGTTTTAGCTGTTTGGTGGGCATTTCATACGGAATGCCCATTTCCCATGGGAAATTTTTAAGAGGAAAATTTCATCAGGAAGTCTTCTGACAGAAAATTTTTGCGGAATAAAAGGACGTGAGGAGTGGAAATGTTTCGGATTTTTGGCGGGCAAGGGTATATTTTTACAGATAAGAAAAATCCTAAGTGGGGTATCATGTCAACGATACTAGGACTTGTGGCAGGCATTTCGATCTGTCTGGCAATACACCGGACATACCTGAACAAAGGAACTGCACTCATGCAGTATGGCGCGGTGGTGTTTCTTGCCATGATCTACGCTGTGGTCGGGTTGGTTTTGGGGATACGGTCATTGATGGAAAAGGACATTTTTCGAATTTTTCCGGCTGTTGGCATTTTTTTGAATGGACTTGCAGTAATAGCTGGTGGTATCATAATTTATTTAGGAGTGATTTGAGATGGAAGTTATAAGAGAAAGATATGAACTCTCCTGTGGCAGGATCAAGGAGATCGCGGCGGCGCAGGAAGTGGCAAAAGACTACAAGGATTATTTTAAGAAGGTGGCAGAGTTTATCCTGCTGGTGGCGAAAGCTTGTGATGATAGAGGGAAGATAACAAGACTGGAGGATCTTCGGGAGGAAAACAGGGCATTATATGAGGATATTCTGGGTGCAAATTACGCCGTGAGCTATGCCAATCCTGCCTTTACATGTGGGAAGTATGGGTTGGACA
>CAJUQU010000302.1 GCA_910588595.1 uncultured Lachnospiraceae bacterium
TGCATGGTTATTTCATGTATATTTTTTCTTTTTTTTGTTTATATGGATGGAGATGGCTGCATGAACAGACTGCCGGACATATGATAAATAATTTCGTAAAGTTTCGAACTGTAATAATCAATACAAAAAACAGGTAGATATTTAACATAAACACCATAGTATTACCTGTCTGTATTGTGGAAATGTCACAATAAAAAAATAGTTGTGCTAATTTTGACATTTCGAGTGGACATTTTGGAGGGATCGTATATAATCAAAACTGTTCCGCGGCAAATGGTTCACTTGTCAGTCAACACAGTGACAGGCGGTTCATCAGTCACCAGATTCGGTGAGATATTCCATTTAGGGGCTGTAGAAAATAACGGATGCAGATTGTGTTTCTACAGATCAATAGATCGAGAAAGGAAGCGTAGAGTATGGGGATCCTCATAGGTGTGTTTTGTGTTGTCATTTTTATGGACTGGTATCATTACAAGATACCCAATGCCTGCATTATGGTCGGTATGGCGGCAGGACTTATTATGACATATATGTCATATTCAATGAATGGTCTATGGGACGCTGTGCGGGCGGCGGCGATGATCTTCATTGCCCTTTATCCCTTTTATCGGCTGGGGGCTATGGGAGCTGGAGATGTCAAGTTGTTCATGATGGTGGGCTGCTATCGCAGCTGCATGGGCATAGAGGGATTCATCGACTATATGCTGGTGACAATGGTGATCGCCGCGGTGGTGTCAGCCGCAAAGATGAGCTTGTATACAGAGAGCAGGGAGCGGTTTTTTTATCTGATGCGATATCTTCGGAAAGCGGCTGTGACAGGAACAGTGGATGCATATGAGGTCGACAAGACCAAGAAGCGGTGTGTGATACGTCTGTCGATACCGGCATTTCTGAGTCTGCTGTTGATGTGTGCTGGTGTGTATGGGTAGAAAATTGATGGGGAGGTGGATCACATGAAGGCAAAACAGTTTGCGATCTGCGACAGTGACATCGGATATTTGAGAATGCTGCAGGCGTATCTGCAGAAAAAAGGTCTGGCGGATTTTGAGATCCTAATATTTGATGGGGTCAGCAAAGCATTGGAAGTGAGTCAGCAAAAGCCGTTTGCGATTCTGCTGATCGGTGAGGGGATTTATGACGCCAGTGTCGCCCAAATCAGTGCGTCGAAGATTTACATCCTGCAGGAGGACGGAGCAAGAGGGATCACCGGGTACAGCACGGTTGCAAAATATCAGTCCGTGGAGAGTCTGATCACGCAGGTACTTGAGGAATTCACACTCGATGAGAGCTGCGTCAGTGCCGGCAGGCGCGGAAAGAACCGCACAGCGCTTATCAGCTTTTATTCGCCTGACAGGCACGGGGGGCAGAGCATGGCAGCGCTTGGCGCAGCGCAGGTACTTGCGGACGAAGGACATCAGGTACTGTACCTGAATCTGATGCCATTCACAGGTTTTGAGGAACTTCTGCAGACCAGCTACGAGGCAGATGTGACAGATTTTATGTATTTTGTGCTCAATCATTCCGAAAAGCTGTTGTACAAATTGGACAGCCTCAAGCGCTGCATACATGGGGTAGACTATCTTCCGCCGGCACTGGATTACGCAGATCTGCTGCATATTGAGAAGCGGGATTGGGAGACTGCGATGAACCTGCTTCTGTACAGCAGTGATTACACATATATCGTGGCAGATCTGTCGGAGACATGCCAGGGATTTTATGACCTGTTAGAGAGCAGTGACCGGATCTATCTGCTTACCGATAGGTCCAATCTGCATAGCCAGTCGATGCTAAAACATTTTAGAAGGCTGCTGCAGACAAAAGAGTGCAGCAAGATTCTCGAACATGCTGTGGAATTTGAACTTCCAGGCAACTGGGAAGAGTCGTGTGGAAATTGTGAGAATCTGGCATCATCGCCGATCGGAATCCGCATGAAGGGAGTGCTTGGCGGGAAGTGAATGGAGAATGTGAATCAAGAAGATATGAAGAGTGCAGAGAATACATTGCCGGCAGTGTCAGACAGCGGATCGATCTGTCGAGGGAGGTGGACGACGCAGAGATCCAGGAGATGATCGATGAGCTGGTGGTGCAGACAGGCAGAAAATATGCGTTGTCCCTGTCACAGAGACAGGAGCTGGGAAAGAGTGTGTTTCATTCTATAAGAAAGATGGACGTACTGCAGGAGCTGGTGGACTGTGATGAGGTGACGGAGATCATGGTAAACGGAACGGAGAACATTTTTGTTGAGAAGGCAGGACACATCTATGAGTGGGATAAACACTTTGAATCAAAAGAAAAACTGGAGAACGTGATACAACAGATCGTGGCAAAGTGCAACAGGGTAGTGAACGAGGCTTCTCCGATCACTGACGCAAGGCTTGAAAATGGTTCCCGTGTCAATATTGTGCTGTCTCCCGTTGCGCTGAACGGACCGATCATCACGATCCGCCGCTTTCCGGATCATCCGATCTCAATGGAAGATCTGATCCGTTTTGGATCTATTACAAGACAGGCGGCGGATTTTATGGAGAAGCTTGTCATCGCCGGCTACAACATTTTTATCAGCGGCGGAACGGGTTCCGGTAAAACCACCTTTCTCAATGCATTATCGCACTACATTCCAAGGACGGAGCGTGTCATTACGATCGAGGATTCCGCAGAACTGCAACTGCAGGGGATTCCAAATCTGGTCCGCCTCGAGACGAGAAACGCCAACATGGACGGTGCGCGAAAGATTACGATACGTGACCTCATCAAATCGGCACTGCGTATGCGCCCGGACCGCGTGATCGTGGGCGAAGTGAGAGGAAGCGAGACGATCGACATGCTGCAGGCGTTAAATACCGGACATGACGGCTCGCTGAGTACAGGTCATGCCAACTCCGCACAGGATATGCTGAGCCGCTTAGAGACAATGGTATTGATGGGAATGGATCTGCCGCTTGCGGCAGTGCGCAGACAGATCGCGTCAGGTGTGGATATTATCGTGCATCTTGGAAGGCTGCGGGATAAGTCGCGCCGCGTTCTCGAAATCGCGGAGATCATAGGTTATGAAAATGACGAGATTGTCACAGTGCCGCTATATCAGTTTCAGGAAACGGGCGAGGACAGCGGTAAGGTTTTGGGAGAGTTTATAAAAACAAGTGAACTGACACATGTGGGAAAGCTTCACGCTGGGGGATTTAACATCGTATAGCGGAGTAGAACAAATAGAAAACGGGAAACCAAAAGGAGAACGATATGGGAAGTAAGAAAAACAGGAAGTGCATCGCAAGAGGAAGACTGCCTCCGGAGATCGATTATGCACATTATGTATTTTCGGCACAGGAGATCGTGCGGTATCTCTTGGCAGGCAGTGCTTTTATGGCGATGGTCAGCTGGCTCTTTTATGACAGTCTGATCGCGTGGATGATGCTGATGCCTTTTGTGCTCCTGTCATTAAAGGACAGAAGCAAGTCAGAATGTCAGAAAAGGAAGCGAAAGCTGGAGATTGAGTTTCGCGAAGTGATACTGAGCGTATCATCAAACCTACAGGCGGGATACAGTGTCGAAAATGCTTTTCATGAAGCCTACCAAGATGTCACGCTGCTGTATGGAAAGGAGTCTGTCATGTCGCGAGAACTGAGGCTGATCTTTAGGAAACTGAGCAATAATGAACAACTCGAAAGTGCACTTGCAAACCTCGCCGACAGAAGTGGTGTGCAGGATATCAGGGAATTTGCAGATATCTTTCAGATCGCCAAGAAAGGTGGGGGAGATATGCGGGGCATCATCACAAACACGGCTGACATTATCAGCGGCAAACAGGAAACACGGCGTGAGATCGAGACCGTGGTCAGTGAGAAGAAACTCGAACAGCAGATCATGAGGTATATTCCCTTTTTTATCATTTTATATATATCGCTGACGACCAAGGGTTATTTTGAGGGATTGTACCACAATATTTTTGGCTGGATCCTCATGACAGGTTCGTTTGCTGTCTACACGGCGGCATGCCGGATCTCGGACAAAATCCTGGATATTGAGATATAGAAAGCAGGAAGGAGAAGCAAAGTGGGGGATAAATTAGCAAGGTGGCTGTACTCGCGGTTGGAAACAATGCAGAAAAAACCGGACAAAATATTGTATAACTGCGCTGTACGTGAGGATTTGCAGACGCTGGAGCCTGCGGGTGATACAGCAAAGAGACAGAAGGACTATGTCATCGGCAAACTGTCTGTATGCAGTTTGATCATGGTTTTCGGTGTGGTTTTGGCTGTTATTCTGTGGATAAAGGACGGTATGGAGACAAAGATTGTGGATAACCAGGTAGACCGCAATGCGTATGGGAGCGGCTCAAGAAGTGTGTCGCTTGTCGCAAATGACGGAGAGGGGATCTATCACATTCCGATTACCGTATCAGAGCGGTATTATTCACAGGAAGAACTGACACAGATGTCGGGTGAAGCGATAGAAATCATCGAGCAGCAGATTCTGGATCAAAACAAAGGATTTGACAGGATCGAGTATGACATGCGCCTGATCAGAGATGTGGATGGATATCCATTTGTCGTGGAATGGCGCACAGATGATAGCTACATGGACATGGAAGGGCATCTGATACAGGACAGACTGACTGCACCTGTGTTGATGGAGCTGACAGCAGTGTTGTCGTGTGAAAGCTATCAGATAGAACATGACATGACTGTCAGAATATGTAGTAAAGCCCTGATCCCTGATAAGTCAGAACGCCTTGCCAGACAGATCTCTGATCTCGAGGAGGACAGCCGCGAACAGCAGAATATGATACTTCCGTCAGAGATCGAGAACCGGAATATTTGCTGGAGCTACAAAAGAAATTACAGAGGACTGCTGTTTTTGGCGGCGACACCTGTTTTGGCATGTCTCATCTATCACAGCAGGGACCGGGACCTGCACAGGCAGGTCGTGAATCGGGAGGAACAGATGTGCATGGATTATCCGGAGATCGT
>CAJUQU010000303.1 GCA_910588595.1 uncultured Lachnospiraceae bacterium
CGACCACCGAGATCTACACTCTTTCCCTACACGACGCTCTTCCGATCTTTTGCCGCCTCGAAGAAACTTCCCGAGACCTCGCCGCCCGCCTCGATAAAGCAGTCATTCTTGGAGCAGCTGCCCTTTTTGATCATGATATTTCCACCGGCGATGAGCTGCGCGGTCTCGACGTTGTGCTCGATGATGATATCCCCTGTCGCCTTGATGTAGCCGCCGGAGTAGATGCTGCCGATCACATGGACGGAGCCGTCCACTTCCAGCCTGCCGGTGACGGCGGTGACATCCTCGCGCACGACCAGCATGTTGGTGATGAGGATGCGCCCGCCGATAAACTCAAACTTTCCGTTCATCCTGGAGATGTAGGTCACGCCGTCCGGGGCGATGGTAAATCCGACACCGCGCAGCGGTTTCTTGTCGGCGCCATTCTCCGCGTGGATGGACTCACCGTAGATATTTGTTCCGATGAAACCCTTCTGGGCAGGATGGTATACAGCGATCTTCTCGCCCTCGTCAACCATCTCAAACGCCTCGATATTGACGTAATCGACACCCCCATCCGGGAGCGGCGCCGGGATGCGGGGCAGGTCGAGCCGCACGAAGAACTCAAACCACCCGTCCTGTCCCTTGCTGGCGGGGATCCCCTCCGCTATGAGCACTTTCTCGTTCATCCGTCTCTTGTCGATCAGATCGTCTATGGCGTCATGCCGGATGCCATAGACGATCCCACGCTGTTCCAGATCGTGGTAGATGTCCTCCTTCATGACGGCATTTCCCGGAACCCACGGGATGTAGGCGAACGCCTTGTTGCCGTTCTCCTCCACGGAGATGACGAATTCCTTCTTGTCCAGGGTGTCAAATATCGACTTTTTGGCGTTCTTTTTCTCGGCGCTGCCTGCTCCGCTCGCCTTCTTGCTGCTGATGAGCGCGCGCCGCTTCTCTTTCATGTCCGTCGCGGAATAGACCAGACTGCTGTAGGCTGACACATCCAGACCGGACTCGAGACCCAGACGGATCTCGCGCATCTGGGCATGGCTGTACAAGTGGTTTGCATAGCGGGAGACATCGAGTTTTTTCTCCAGTCCCAGACGGATCTCCTGCATCTGCATCCAGTTGTACTGTCTGTCAAAATAGGGCGTGATGTCCAGATGCTCGCACAGTCCGAACCGGACTTCGCGGATCTGCGGCGCACACATGCCCTCCCACAGCCATTTGTCGATCGGCAGGCGGTTCAGGATCGCCAGGCGGATCTCTTTTAAGTCGTCATCCGCAAAGCCTTTGTCGATGTAGGGACGCAGATCGATGCCCGCGCAGAGCCCCAGGCGGACCTGCCGCATGGTCTCGTAGTTGTAGGCAGGATCGGCATAGAGGGCGGCTTCTACCTTGTCCTTGAGCCCCAGACGGATCTGCTCCATCTGCAGCCAGTTATATTCCGGGTTGGCGTAGAGGGAGACATCCAGCCCCTGCTCAATGCCAAGCTTGATCTCCTGATCCTGCGCTTTTTGGTATTCGTCATTCTCCATCATGGGAAAATGCAGATCCAGCTGTTTGTTAGAATCTAAATTTTCCATATCTGTCACGGTTCACTCCTTCGGCATGATTTGCTTCCGTCCCCGGTTCTTGTCTCTCCTGTGCCGACATGTCTACCGCTCGGCTGCCTACCGGGAGCGAAGTGTAATAATTATTAATTGTACCATGAGTGGCGCAGAAAGTCTACTGGATATTGCAGCCTTGAACACACAAAGACCACCGGGATCGGTGGTCTTTGCCGCATATACTATTCAGTTTTATTCATAACCTTGCTGCCGGATATCCACATACCCGATCCCGGCCGGATCGATCTCATATGCGCCGCCGTGTGTGTCAAGGTTCAGATACAGGCAGTCCAGCTCCTCCTCCGGCACCAGCCATGCCATGTGCACGGTCGCCGTCTCACCCGCCTTTAAGTTCGTGATATAATTGTTGTGCCGCTCGCCGCCGTGCACGTCATAATACCACATTTCCCCGTAGCGCGCCGCCCCCCTGGGCACCGCCTCGTCCCACTCCGCGCCCGCGCAAGACGGTTCTTCACCGCGCTCTCCGTCGTGTCCATGAGCGCCGCGATCTCCCTGACGCTGTACCCTTCTATATAATAGAGCGTGACTGTGAGCCGTATCTCCTCCGCAAGATGGCTGAGCGCCCGGTACAGATCCGTGTAGTCTGTCCGCTCTGCTGCCTCCTCCACCATGCTGTAGTCCTCGAGGGGCACAAACCTCTTCTCCCGCCGCATGATGGCATAACACTCATTGATCACGATGCGGACCAGCCAGGTCTTGGCGTACGCGTCTTTGCGGAGTGTCTCAAACGATGCGAACGCCTTCACGATCGCCTCCTGTATGGCGTCCGCACAGTCCGCATCGCTGCGCAGCAGCGTCTTTGCCACATGGTACATCGTGTCCTCCGATGCGATGATCAAATTTCCCAATTGTTCTTTTGTCATAATTTCCTTTCCGCCGGCTTTCTTTTAATAATTGTCCCTCCCGCCCCTTACACTTATTAGATGCACTGCCGCACCGATTGGTCTCATCTGCACATAAAGAAAAAGGGCTTGTGAACCCTTTTCTCTCACTTTCTATTCACTTAGAAACAGATCGATGCCGTTTGCAATGCCATCGACAATTTTATCCTGATACTCATCCGCCGCAAGCAGCCGGTCCTCGCTTGGATTTGTCATGTACCCCATCTCCACGATCGTGACGGGTACCTGACACCAGTTGATACCGCTCATCGTGTCTGTTTCCCAGACACGCTCCTTCTTCGCACCCGTGCTGGCTGCCATCTCGTCCAACACATAGGTTGAGAGCGCCTTGCTGCTCTGATACAGATCTTTGTTATACGGATTGGATGCAGTCTGGCAGATCGTCATCATACCGTTCGCCCTCGAATTGTCTGAACCGTTCGCATGAACACGGATAAATGCATCCGCATGGTTCTCATTTGCGATTCGGGCACGTTCCGAATTGCTGATGTTGACATCGTTTGTCTCCCGGCACATGATGACATCATACCCACGGCATTCAAGCTCCTCCTGAAGTTTGAACGCGACCGACAGATTCAGCTCGTATTCGGGCAGTCCTGTACTCACACCTACCGTACCGCCTGATACCTTCATCTTGGTTTCCGCTGCGCCAGGACCGACCGGCTCCTTTGAAGTGTCTGCCTTTGCCTGATGCCCTGCGTCGATCACTATAAGTTTTCTGTCGATGACCGGCGTGGATGTCTCGCTCTCCATACTTGCAGAAGCAGCCTGAGATTCTGTCTCTGATATCTCACCGATTTTTGTCTGCTCAATGGATTCCTCCTCCTTTACAGTACTTATCATAGTTTCGGTCTGTATCTCTTCCCTGGCTTCCACGGAAATCTCTCTATCTCCACAACCATAGATGAAACATGATAAACCTGCTGCCGCAAAAAATAGCTTCAATTTGTACATCTTTGTCAATCCCCGTCTCTTTCCCATACCAGCCCTGATAAACCGATCACTTAGGCGGACGAAGCGAGCTGCGTTTTGTACTGATCGTCAACTGCTCCATTTCCTTGTATACCTTATTGATCTCGTCGTCTATCCTGCCGCAGTCCACTCCGGACATTTTGAATCCGTCCATGATCTGTTTTACCGCTTCCGAAAATTTGTTCTTGTGTTCCGTATTCAATTTTTTCCAGTTTATCCCGCTGAAATTCCCGGCTATTTCCCTGTCCAATGACAGTTTTCCCTGCAGCATCAATACCGCTATGATCGGATATCCCAGGTATCCCTTCCAATACGATGCATTATCATTGGAAGAATAGGTTTCTCCTTCCCACTTTACTATATATTTTTTGGCGTGATCCGAAGACAGAACATCTGCCTCCGTATCTCTAAGCGTGATCCTGCCGTCAGCGACCGCACTGTACGCTTCATGTATTTTCTCAATCGGTGGTAGTTTTATTCCCATAACAGGCGCCTCCTAAATATTTCACTCTATTTGACCTTCAAACTCATTGTACAATCAAAATACCGTATTTTCAACCATAGCCTTCGAAAACAGCAAATATATTTGAGCTTTCCCCTAAAATATGTTATGATGTGATACAGAATACACCATTATTGGCTACTAAGGAACTGTCAATAAATCACTTTGAAATAGTGCGCCTGATTTTTGAGTGGTGCTATTGGAGAAAAGGTATCTTTGAACAGTTCCTAATTATGAGGAGAAAACTATGGACAGAAAAGCAGTCGCTAGAGAAACCCTAAAGATCATGGATCAAGGGTATTATGAGTGTGAAGGACAAAGGGTCAGCATCCAGTCAGACATGGACGCCTCCATAGGAAAAAGCCGCCTGATCACGCCGGATGAGGGCGCGGCACTTCTGGAGAGATACGGCGGCGGCACCTGCACAAAAACACTTGAAGTGCGTGTGGAAAACCTCTCCACCGTCGATGCGATCCGGAAGCTTTCGCGGGAAGGCAGGGAAAATATCGGTGTCCTGAACTTTGCAAGCGCCAAAAATCCGGGGGGCGGTTTCATCAACGGAGCGATGGCGCAGGAGGAAAGCCTGGCGGCGTCGAGCATCCTGTACAGGACGCTGACGGCACACGAGGCGTACTACCGCAATAACAGGGCGCAGACCTCCATGATGTACACCGACCACGCGATCTACTCCCCCGACGTAGTCTTTTTCAGGGACGGGCGTTTCCGTCTGGTCGGGAACCCCGTCAGGGCGTCCGTGCTGACGCTGCCCGCAGTCAACATGGGACAGGTGCTGTTGAAGGGCGAGGATTCCGCTGAGGCGGAGCGTGTCATGCGGCGGCGCATGGCACTGGCGCTGGCGGTCTTTGCCTGCCAGGGCGCAAGGCATCTGGTGCTGGGCGCCTACGGCTGCGGCGTGTTCCGCAACGATCCCTGCCTGATCGCCGCCTAGATCGGAAGAGCGTCGTGTAGGGAAAG
>CAJUQU010000304.1 GCA_910588595.1 uncultured Lachnospiraceae bacterium
GCACCTCATAATCACCCTGTTTTAAGATCAGTTTGGGCAGGGATCTTTTGTCTATTTTATGATTTGCCGTCAGCGGCATTTCCTCAAGCTGAATCAGGATATCCGGCACCATATAGTAGGCAAGGCTCTCTGCCGCAAAGTCAGAAAGCTCCTGCGGCTCGATTTCTTTTGTGGCAGTATAGTATACACAAAGCTGCTCATCCATCACTACCGCTACTGCATTCAAAACATCTGCATGGCTTAGGATCACTTCCTCAACCTCACCCAGCTCAATCCGAAAGCCTCTGAGTTTTACCTGATTATCCTTTCTTCCATGAAATTCAATCTCCCCCTCAGCGTTGATCAGGGCAAGATCTCCTGACTTGTAGCCACGCATACCACGATACTCAATAAATACCTCGGCTGTCTTTTCAGGAAGGTTCCGGTAGCCACGCCCTACACCCTTTCCACAGATGAGAAGCTCACCAACCTGCCCATCCGGCACTTCTTTATTATTCTCATCAATAATGTATACAAGTACATTGGCATTCGGTATGCCTATGGTGATATTCTCACCGCTCGTGATCACCTTCATAGTACAGCTGATCGTTGTTTCTGTAGGCCCATATCCGTTCATGATATATGCTTCCGGATTGACTGCACATATTTTGTCATACAATCCTCCCTGAAATGCTTCAGCGCCCAGATCGTAGGAACGAACCTGCTTTAATGCCTCCCGCATTTTCGGAATTTCCATCATAACAGAAACAAAAGATGGTGTTGTTGTTACACTGTCAACGCCATGCTGCAGAATGGTATCCGCAAGCAAATCCAGATTATGTATCTCCTCCTCTGTTGCAATGACAACTGTCATACCATTTGTGAGCGGAATAAACTCTTCCATAATAGAAACGTCAAATGTTATTGCCGCAAGTGCAAGAACAACCGACGCTTTTTCTGTAAATCCAAGCGTTTCATGATTCTTTGGGTTTGCATTAACGAAATTTGACAGATTCCCCTGTTCAATCATAACACCCTTAGGCTTTCCTGTAGAACCTGACGTATAAATAACGTAGCATAAGTCTTTTTCATGAATTTCCCGATTGGGATTTTGCGTATTTTTACCTTGCAAAATCTCGTCGATGATAAGAGGCGTACACGCTAAGGTCTCCCACAGATCACTGAACTGATTCTTTGTCTTTTCATCTGTAATAATCCACTTTGCGCCGCTGTCCTCTAAGATATAACGCACACGCTCCCTGGGATATTCGGCAGAAATACAGGTAAATGCCCCGCCAGCCTTTAAGATACCCTGTGTCGCAGTATAAACTTTTATACCACGTTCTAAAAGGACAGCCACAATCGTTTCCGCCTCTACCCCGTTTTTGATCAGAGCATCTGCCACCCTGTTTGCATCAGCATTCAGTTCACCATACGTTTTCCTCTCGCTGCCTGAAATGACTGCCGTTTTGTCCGGATGCATTTCTACCTGTTTCTCAAACATACTTACTACCGATTCAAAATCAATTTCATAAATCGTGTCATTCACTTTTTTCACTTTTCTTCCTCCTGTTCTATGTCAAATTCTAACACAGTATTATTCAAATCCATTGTGCGCATATAACTGATGTCGGAAGAGATCGTTTTCACAAGCTCGATCCCATGTATATCAAATTTTCCACCGTCAAATTCGTACTCAGTGGGATTAAAAGGCACTCCATTGTCCCTGATCCGCAGAAGCATCTTTTGTTTTTCTATCACCAGGCTGACATCGATCCAATGAGACAGCCTGCCGCCATATTTGATACAATTTACGATCATTTCCTCCGCAGCCACCGCCACGATATTCGCCTTATTAGCACTTATGTCATGATCGAGACAGAACTTTTTTACCTCTCTGGGTACCAGCGCAGTCTCATCCATATCTGCCTTCACGGTAAAATCAAAACAGATTCCCGTTTCCTCAGGAAGCAGATAAAAATCCGCACCTCTATGCTTGATTTTGCGATAAAGATATGCCGTAAGAACAGTCAGGATTTCCGAACAGACAAAACTAAGCGCCAGACCATTGATACCGCTGCCGCCCGTTTTCACGTCCAGAATGACCCCAAGAGCCGCTGCGGGCAACACATAAATACCATTTTGAAAGAATGTAATAATACTTGCCTGTTTTGACTCTTCAATCGATTCATAATAGCCCACAAGAAATTTATTCCATACATATGCCGGCAGGCACAAAATAAAAATCCTGAGTGCTGTCACCATCATGGAGGAAAGCGCTGAATTATCTACGCCAAACATAACGGTAATTGACTTTGCAAACACCATAACAAGCACAAAAATACACAGCGTTGCAGCCGCGCTTAACACAAGAACCCTTTTGCACAGCGCGCGGATGCCGAAGTAATCCTTCTCCCCATAAAGAATTCCCGCTATATTGGGAATTACGCCTATGATTCCAGCCGTGATCATCTCCACAATCATAAGGACATTGTCGCATACCGTATAAACTGCCATCCCGCCCTCTCCAATAAAACGGATAATAATTTCATTCAGTCCAAAGGATTTTATTATGGTCATGATCATAAATACAAAAATCGGCGCCCCTGATATGACCGCCTCTTTTAATGGCGCAAATGATCGGATTCTGACAAAGCTTATCATGCGCTTAGGAGAACGGATATATAAGATAAAAATGACCATTCCAAGTAAAAATCCAACCACCGTAGACAGGGCAGCACCCGCAATACCAATATTCGTGTATTTTAATAATATGTAATCCAGAATCAGATTGATCACATTAGAAAGAATCAGATAGGCAGACGCAAGCCCGGGATGATTTTCCACACCCAAAAAACTGGACATAAGAAGCCCGACGCCAATAACCGGAGCGCCAAGCATCCCTACAAAAAGATAATGGCCTGCAGGAATATTCAGACTTCCCCCCTTTGCCAGCGCATCTGCAATGGGCATTGCCAAAAAAGGCGCCGCTGCAACAATGATAAGTCCCACAACAACAGTTATCACCAATGTGATCGAAAATAGCTGTGATGCGCCCTCTTTATTTCGCCTGCCAAGCAAAATACCTGCTGCAATAGATCCTCCCATACCAAGACAATAGCCTGTTACCTGTATTAAAGTTTCCATGGGAAGCACAAGCGTTATGGCTGACATTGCCTCTGTCCCCAAAAAGTTCCCCACAAATATTGTATCAACGATGTTCCCCAACTGCAAAGCCAGCGACATCATAATTCCCGGTAATAGATACTTCCAAATTTTATTCTCTATCAGCCTTTCATTCCTCTGGTGCATCTGCTCCATCTCAATATCCTCCTACCATACTTTTGTCTGCACAAATATATTTGTCATGCTGCGATCTTTGCCTGCAGCATATTGTACCCTCTTACCATAATCTCTGTCACCAGGATGGAAAGCAATGCGAGAAGCCAGCATTGATAACTCTGAAAACACTCATAACCATTGATTCCGAGAGCAACAAAATATACAATTATATGTAAGGCATAATATTTTGATATATGTTCGCTATAATATAGAATCTGCCTTGCAACAGGATTCTTTGGCTCACGCAGTTTGTCATCCTTTCTGCAGATTCCTTCAATAAAGAAAAAGGCGATAGCCAAAATAAATATGTGCGCCATGCTTGCCACCACGTGCCAAAGGTTCGGCTGTGAATACGCATCAAGTAACACAATATACATTTGGGATATATTCGAACCATATTCCCTGAATACCAATACCCACCATACAATAATGACCACGATGCTGGGAACAGCCAGCATGCCGTAAAATTTGTTTTTATCCTTCACATGCCGCAGGATTTTGCCAAAGGCAACGCCAAACAATGCATAGGACAGAAAATAGAGCGGCGTAAAGGAAACAAACTCTGCCTCTCCAATCAGTAGTTTCATAATATACCCAAGCACCGGCACATTTACAGGTTTTCCATAAAGGAATGGCGCAATAATACTCACAGCCGCACCGATTATCATGTACCCTGCAATGTTCATATTCAGCTTCTTTAACAATGCCAACACAAAATAAATAATTCCGGTAATAAAAAAGATATTGATGTATTGAATGTATACCTCTGTCAAATAATCGAAATTGTCCCTCCCGACTTCCGTCAGCTTTCCAGAGACGAAGGGGTATGGGATTAGCATGGCGATCACATAGGCAACGTTATTCAGATACTGATAAACCACCATGCGGACACCGCTCTTTGCCATTCCCACCGGCGTTGCATTCCTGCTGTAAACAGTCCCAATTCCCATAACGAAAATAAAAATAGCTGCGCCAGACATCGTTGCAAACATAAAAATCCACTGGGTAACGGAATCTTCCGGGGACATCGTTGCCTGAAAGGCATGGACCAGGTAAATAAACAGCATAAAAATCCCTTTCAGGTAATCAAACTCCCTCTGTCTTTTGGTATTTGTCTCTTCATGTGAAAATATAGCATTCATTTTTTATCCTCTCTAAGCTGCTAAACTGGCAAAAAACAATTGTCTCGCTTTGTTTTTTCAGTCATTGCGGTTCACACCCTCCGTCATCACCAACAAATCCGTCTGGATGACCGCAAACCATAATTGAAAAAATTATATCAAATGCCAGGAGGACAGCAACCCGTTTGGAATAAAAAGCACTTTTTAGGGAATAGATTGCACTTTTTATATGTACATTGCCGAGCGGGCGGTTAATAAATTGGGGAAACAGCCCACCTTGCCATTTCCCCAATTTTATATAAATACTTCTAAAAAGTAATAATGTCAGCTACATGAAAAAAATCAGGGAAATGCTTTTAAAATAAGCTATTTCCCTGATCCCTAATCATAACTCATACTTCGCATACTAAAATTAGGCATACTACCAGAAATTACGCCACTT
>CAJUQU010000305.1 GCA_910588595.1 uncultured Lachnospiraceae bacterium
TACCATAGATTTATGCGAAAGGGTTATTTTTTTGAGAACTTTCAACTGTCAAGTATAATATAATTTATGAAATAATGAATATGGATAACAGGACAAAACATGATAAAAAGTTTATGTTACAAAATTGGGAGGTAGTATCTCATGAAAAAACAATTCATCCTTATATTGACCTTGTCAGGCGCACTATTATATGGATGCGCAGACCGTCTGCCGGAAAAGGAAACAGTCACGTTGCCGGCACCTGAATCATCTTTCGCGCAACAAAGTGACGCAGCACCACAATCGGATCCTTCTGCGGCGATCACGGAAACAGAGGAGGCTTCGGCATCTATACAGGATACAGATACAGCGAATGCAGACACAGAGGATGCAGATACAGCGAATGCAGGTACAGAGGATGCAGATACAGCGAATGCAGACACAGAGCACATGCCGGACATACCGCAGAGTGTGGCCTCTCAACCGGAGGCGGGCACAATAACGGACAGCGGCTGTTATCGTGTGGCGACAAGTATTTCCTCTGTCGAGGTTGAGCGCTATGCGGAGCAGGTCCGGCAGCAGTTTCTGGCGCACGACTGGACAGCGGTCGCCTCCGAGATCGCCTACCCTGTTACGATATCCGACATCACATACAGCAGCAGCGCAGCGTTTCTCGAGGCATCCGAAAATTTTGAGGGCAATCTGGATGAAGCGTTCTTTTCAGCGCTTGAAGCGGAGGACTGTATCGAGATGTTCTGCAATTATCAGGGTATTATGCTCGGTGAGACCGGACAGGTCTGGATCGGAGAAGTATTGGATGAGAACCTTGTTTCTCAGGGGCTAAAAATCATTGCGATAAATGGACTCACAAATATGTCGTGAATTTGAAGGGGAGCAATTTCATGGGACAATGGGGACATTTGTGAGAGTAAAAGAATATACAATAAGGGTCCCTGTTCTCTTGGTAAGGAACTGTTAAAGAATTAATCTTTACATCTGACTTGTCTAAATCTTCTTATGCCGCGTTGTCGTCAATCGGCGTACCCCAGTACGCCTCATTCCTCCGCCTTGCATAAAAAGATTTATACTGCGTCATCTGCAAAGTTAATTCTTAACAGTTCCTAAGTCAAAAAAGATAAGAAAAAGGAGTGCTGAAAATGACAGTTCAGGAAATAAAAGAAAAGTTAATGAAAGAAGCGACAATATTCAGCACAGGAGGCGTCCGTCCCACAAATGAGTTGTCGGAAAGCTGGATCGGAAAGGCGGCATGGAAGAAAGCGCAGGAAAGTATGCCGAGTGATGCCGATGGAAAGGAGATGGCACCTCTGGCGACATTATTCCTCGAGGGGATTGTGGGGATCCCACAAAGTTTAAGCGGAATATATCTATGCACGATATTTATCTCGCCGGATATCTTTGCGCACTTAACGGATCTGAACGGATATTTCTGTGTGAGGACTTACGGGAAAGAAGATGCACTGATACCTTGTGATTGGGTGAATGAAAAAATAAAGGCATTTCCGCTGGTTCCAAAGGCAGTATCGAATGACATGCCGGTTTGGGATGGCGGCGGTATTCCTGCGGAGGTAGAAGATGAGATCCTGCGTCTCGAGGATGAGGAGGAGATTGATTATTGTGAGGATATCCAGGAAGACATCTATGTAATGCATAAAGTCGGCGGATATCCATCGTATATCCAGCCCGGCGGCTGGGACGAGGAAAAGTACGAATTTGCTTTTCAGATAGCTTCCGATGAAAAAGCTCGTTTCAATATAGTTGACAGCGGCAACTTTTACTTTTTCTATTGCAGGGAGAACCGGCAGTGGGAAATGCAGTGTGATTTTTACTAGTGCTCCATCCGGATCGGGCAAGACAACGCTGCTGTCCCTTCCTGGGGGACTTGATACACCAACCCAGAGCGAAGTCCTGTTTGACGGCGAGAACATTACGGCAAAAGGATTGGAATATCACCGCAGAAACCACATTTCGCTGATCTTCCAGAGCTACAATCTGATCGACTATATGACGCCGATAGAGCATGTACAGCTGACAGCGAAACAGGACGCGGCATCTGTTCTGGAGCGTCTGGGATTGAAAAAAGATGAAATATCGCGGAATGTACTGAGACTGTCCGGCGGTCAACAGCAGCGTGCAGCGATCGCGCGGGCATTAGCGTCCGACGCCCCGGTTATCCTTGAGGACGAGCCAACCGGGACGCCGATATAATTGTATCACCGATAAACGGTTTGTCAATGGGAGACTGGAAAATGAGACAGATCAAGGAAAAAAGATTATGAGAGATGTTTTTGAACAAGTGGAAAAGAATATAGACAGCCTTGTCGCGAACTGTGTGGATTGGGCTGCGTGCGCGTCTGATGAGGCGCTCCGAGCGGCGGAGGCGGGAAAGCTGAAACTGCAGTTTTATGACAAGGAAGTGCCCGATGAGTGGCTGGCGGACATCAAGGGCAAAAAGGTTCTCTGTCTGGCAGGGGCAGGCGGCCTGCAGGCGCCGCTGCTCGCGTGCGCGGGTGCCAAAGTCACGGTCATCGATATTTCGGATAAGATGCTGGATCAGGATCGGGCGGTCGCAGAGAGGGAAAATCTGCAGATAGAGATCGTGAAAGGAAATATGTGTGATCTGTCGATGTTTGGCGATGATGTGTTTGACTACATTATCAATCCGCCCTCATTAATGTATGTTCCGGAACTGAGTGTCGTGTTTCGGGAATGCTATCGCGTGCTCAAAAGAGGAGGTGTCCTGATCATCATGGCACCCAACCCGATCAATTATGTATGCGACTATATCGACGATGCCGATGGCGGATATTACAAGGCTGTACACAGAATGCCCTTTTGTTCCAGGGATCATGATGACTCGGACTGGATAGAATACGGTCATACAATGGAGTCGTACCTGGGCGGGCAGATCGAGTGTGGTTTTCTGATCAACGGGTATGTGGAATGCCAGCGGGAGGATATCACGGAACTGTATTTTATGACCAGAGCGGTCAAGAACTGATGTGATCCGTCACCAGCCGCAATCCGTATCAACAGGTTTGCCGCAGACGTGGTATACTAATATCAGGAAACACGATCTGTACAGGGTATTTCTGAATGGAGTTTGATCATGAGATACGCAGTGTCATTTGAGAAAGTTTTAGGGTACATTGAAGAAAACTTGTATGAGGATATCAGTCTGGATCAGCTTGCTTCGGTCGCGGGGTACTCGAAATATCATTTTTTGCGGTTGTTTAAGGAAACGTTTGATATGACGCCGCTGGAATACGTGCGCAGGAGAAGGATCACAGAGAGCGTCCGCGATCTCGCAGATACCGATGAGTACATATCTCAGATCGGTTATAAACATGGGTTTAATTCCAAAGAAAATTTCACAAGGGCATTTCAGACGGAGCATCACATATGTCCCTCGGAGTACAGGATGACCGACAACAGTTTGAAACTGCTTCACAGGATCCGACCGGAAGAGGGCACGCTGACATTGGTTCCAAAGATCGTATCGCTGGAGCCATTCAGCGCGACCGTGTATAAAAGTGACGAGGAGGATCCGACCAGATTTTGGAACAAGTATAACTGCGGGGGATTTTCCAGGAGATTATCCGGCGGGGAGGCACAGACGGACTACGGCTTTTCCGTGTGGAATTTTGAGCAGGGCAAGCTTGACTATTACGCAGGGATCCTGACAGAGCATGCGATGGGTGACTTGTCGGGAACGATGCAGCTCTATGTGGAGGGCGGACTGTATGCGGTCTTTGAGACACCGAAGGCGGACAAGTACACCTTTGTCAACACCATACGCAGGACATGGGATTATATCATGAAAGAATGGGTTCCACAGTGTTCGTATGAATACCTGGGCGATTGTGATTTTGAGACATACAGGGAAGACAGCAGGGAATTTTCGGAACAGATATTTATTCATATTAGGGATAGATAATAAAAGCAGAAAAGGAGAAAAAATTATGGCAGAGATCATGAAAGTTTTCAAGGAAGAAGTCCCTGCGATGAGATTCATCGGAAAAAAGTATCACGATTACAGCGGCTGGGGAGAGTGGTTTGCAAACGGCTGGTTTGAGACCATAGAGAACAGCATGGGCGGCACGGACAGGATTCTCGAGATCTGGGAGAACGGCGGAGCGTATGTCGGTTTGGAATGCCGGAAAAACGGTGATCTGCAAGAATACTGGATCGGTATGTTTGCGCCCGAAAATACGGCTGTCCCAGAAGGGTTTGAGCATATCGACATTCCAAAGTCAAGCCTTGGGACCTGCTGGGTCTACGGAAAGGAAGAGGAGGTGCACGGCGCAGTGGGGAATTGCTGGGAATCCATCCGCAATGCAGGCATGGAAATCGCGTCTGATGACAACGGCGTTGAGATGTCCTTTGAGAACTGCCTGTGTCCCCGCTTCACAACGCCCGATGAAAAGGGAAATGTTATCCTGGATTACTGCTATTTTGTGAAGTAGCGGATCGGTCAAAAAGGAAACCTTGAAAACCAAAGTTTCCTTTTTTGGCTGAATTTGTTTTCAGTTCCATTCATGCATATGGCGATTTCCTGCTGGGAAGTATTGCTCCGGATGCAGTCCATTCCAAGAAGCGTTTCGAAAAGCGCCCTCCCATGATATATCGATGAATGAGGCTTGTTACGCGGATTGTGTACAAATAGAGCAATTGATGTTTTTCAAGAAAAATGTCCCTCATATTATGGAGAACATTGATTAAAGTACTGCCTGTTCATTCGGCGCCCTCTTAAAATTGCAGATTCAGAGAAGGTGTTTCTGCATGTTCCAGTTTACATTGTAAAATGCGAATTAAGAAATAGATAATGAAATAGTATCTATATCCCCCATTTGAAATGGGGGCCGAGGCAAAGCCG
>CAJUQU010000306.1 GCA_910588595.1 uncultured Lachnospiraceae bacterium
GTTTTACGATGGATGAGGGTTGCAATAAGGCTGTCACGGAAGTTTTCTGTAAAATGCATGAAAAAGGTTATATCTACAAGGGCGCCAGGATGATCAACTGGTGTCCTGTGTGCAACACATCGATCTCGGATGCGGAGGTTGAGTATGAGGAGCAGGCAGGGCATCTGTGGCACATTAAGTACCCCGTGTTGAATGACGATGGCACAGAGTCTGGTGAATATCTGACTTTCGCGACAACCAGGCCAGAGACCATGCTCGGCGATACTGCGGTGGCGATTCACCCGGACGATGAACGGTATGCCCATCTACGGGGAAAGAAGCTGATGCTCCCGTTGATGAACCGCGAGATTCCGGTTGTCGAGGACACGTACGTCGATATGGAATTTGGTACGGGTGTTGTCAAGATCACACCAGCGCACGATCCAAATGACTTTGAAGTTGGAAAGCGGCATGAGCTGCCTATTATAAACATTATGAACGATGATGCCACGATTAATGAAAATGGCGGGAAATATGCGGGCATGGAGCGCTACGAGACCAGGAAGGCGATCGTGGATGAGCTTGACAGCATGGGGCTTCTCGTAAAGGTGGAAGATTACAGCCATAATGTGGGTACGCATGACCGCTGCAAGACAACGATCGAGCCGCTTGTAAAGCAGCAGTGGTTTGTGAAGATGGATGAGCTGATCAAGCCTGCCGTGGAGGCTGTCAAAAATGGTGACATTAAGCTGATACCGGAGAGAATGGACAAGATCTACTATAACTGGACAGATAACATCAAGGACTGGTGTATTTCCAGGCAGCTCTGGTGGGGACACCGGATACCAGCTTATTACTGTGACGAGTGCGGTGAGATCGTTGTGGCAAAGAGTATGCCAAGCGCTTGTCCCAAATGTGGCTGCAAGAATTTTGCGCAGGATCCGGACACGCTGGACACATGGTTCTCATCGGCACTGTGGCCGTTCTCGACGCTTGGATGGCCGGACAAGACGGAGGATCTGGAATATTTCTATCCGACAGATGTGCTTGTGACAGGGTACGACATTATCTTTTTCTGGGTGATCCGCATGATCTTTTCCGGATATGAGCACATGGAGGAAAAACCCTTTAAGACGGTGCTCTTCCATGGTCTGGTGCGCGATTCGCAGGGCAGGAAGATGTCAAAATCACTTGGCAATGGCATCGATCCGCTGGAGGTGATCGAGCAGTACGGTGCAGATGCGCTCAGAATGACTTTGATCACAGGGAATGCACCTGGGAACGACATGCGTTTCTACTACGAGAGAGTCGAGGCAAACAGGAATTTTGCCAATAAGATCTGGAATGCGTCGCGCTTTATCATGATGAACATGGATGGGAAAGAGGTTGCTGACGCATCGGATTCGCTGGAGCCGGTGGATCGCTGGATCATCTCGAAACTGAACAGTCTCGTAAAAGAGGTTACAGATAACATGGAGAACTTTGAGCTTGGTATTGCGGTTCAGAAGATTTATGATTTTATCTGGGACGAGTTCTGCGACTGGTACATTGAGATGGTTAAACCCAGACTCTATGATTCGGACGACACGGTTTCACAGAATGCGGCACTGTGGACGCTCAGGAACGTGTTGATCGATGCGTTAAAGCTACTGCACCCGTATATGCCATTTATTACAGAGGAGATCTTCTGCACGCTTCAATCAGAGGAGGAGTCCATCATGATCTCGAGATGGCCTGAATATACCAGCCAGCGCAATTTTTCGGCGGACGAGAAGGATATAGAGATCATCAAAGAAGCAGTGCGCGGCATCAGAAATGTGAGGACAGAGATGAATGTGGCTCCTTCGAAAAAAGCGCATGTGTTCGTGGTATCCGACCAGGCAGACATCAGGAGAACTTTTGAGGAAGGGAAGCTTTTCTTTGCGTCGCTTGCCTATGCGTCCAGTGTCACGATACAGAGTGACAAGAACGGCATCGCTGATGATGCGGTTTCAGTGGTGATCGCAAATGCAAATATATATATTCCGTTTGCGGAACTTGTCGATCTAACGCAGGAGATCGAACGGCTGGAAAAGGAATCAAAGCGGCTTGATGGCGAGCTTGCGCGCGTCAATGGCATGCTGAACAACGAGAAGTTCATGTCGAAAGCACCAGCGGCAAAGATTGAGGAAGAAAAAGGAAAATTAGCAAAATATGTACAAATGAAGGAACAAATCCTGGAACGGCTTGCGCAATTGAGGTAAATAGTGGTACAATATAGACATAAAGGGGCAGGGGTGCCTTCTCGGAGGTGAACAAATGGTTAATGTCAAATCTTATGTCAGAGTAGCAGAAGATAAAAAAGAAGCGTGGCTTTACTTGTGCGCGCCGGAAGAAGGCACAAGATATGAAAAGCCAGAAATCATGAGATACCTTCAGCTCAACGGGGTAGTGGCAGGTATCAACGAGTCGCACGTTGCGGCAATGTGTAAGAAACAGATTTATGACCGTGAGGTAAAGATCGCGACAAGTGAAAAGGGAGAGCCAGGAAGCGCAGGACATTTTGAATTTTTCTTTAGCACAGAGAAGCCAAGACCTGAGATCCGAAAGGATGGTACAGTAGATTACAGAAGTATGTCGTTGGTGCAGAATGTGGAGGAAGGACAGCTGCTTGCAGTGTATCATCCTGCCATTCAGGGAACCGCAGGAAGAGATGTAACCGGGGTGGTCGAGAAAGCCAACACCTATAAAGAGCTCAGACCACTCACTGGTAAGGGCATCAGCAATGCGGAGGATCCGAATAAATATTATGCCGCCAAGTCCGGCAAGATCGAGTATGACGGCGACAATAAACTGTCAGTGGTAGAGGTATATGAGATACATGGGGGATGTGATTATGCCAACAATGCACTGGTGGATTTTAACGGAGATGTCATCATACATGGAAATGTGGAGGCAGGTGTCACCGTGCGGGCGGGAAAGAGCCTTACGGTTGAGGGCGTTGTCGAGTCAGCAAACATTTCCGCGGGCGGTACAGTGTGTCTCAAACGCGGTATGCAGGGAGCGGGCAAGGGTGCGATCGTTGCAGGCGGTGACGTTTTTACAGAGTTTATAGAGTACGCGAATGTCAGTGCGGGAGGGACTGTACAGTCCAATGTCATACTGAACTCCAAAGTGACTGCGGGAGACCAGATCACGCTGACAGGTAAGAAAGGTCTGATCGCCGGAGGATATGTACATGCGATGATGGGGGTAAACTGTCAGAACGCAGGTAATCAGTCGGAGATCAAGACAGGGATCCATGTGGGTGTGATGCCTGAGATCATGGAACAGCGTATTGCAATGAATGAAGAGTACATGAAACTGAATCAGGAACTGGATGAAGTGGCTATGGGGATGGCGAAGATCCTGCGCGTCAGACAGCAGACCGGGGAGTTGAGCGAACAGCTGCAGGCGCATCTCGATGATTTGAAGAAGAAAAAGAGTGATATTTATATCAAATGCATCCGTGCCAAAAAACAAGTCGATGATCTAGAGAAAACCATTCTGAAATCGAGGGAAGCGAAGATCCGGATCAGCGGCAGTGTTCACAAGGGGACTGTGATCAGTATAGATGACAATAGAATGGTGATCAACCGGGATACCAGTTTTATGGAGTACTCCTCACAGAACGGTGTTATTGTCGGAACGGTAGTAGTGTTATAAATTTTTAAGGGTTCGCGTTCTTTGGCGGACTCTTTTTATGCACACGGGCACCCAGAGGAAGAATGTCATCAAACCGATAAATCGGTTCGCTGACGGGTGCCCGGCGCACGAGTAGTGGAGAAGGTCATTCCTCTACTCGATTGCACACGGGCACCCGGCGCGCGTCAGGATATTTGATCGCACACACATGATGCCCCAAGGAGTGAATGGATATGAGAGAGCGGCTTGTGCGCACTTATGCCGAAGCGGAACGATTTATGGCTGATGTGCCCAAATTTACGACGAAGAATCCAATGGAAGAGACGAGAGGATTTTACGGATATATACAAAACTGTGAGGACGGCAGATACCGTGAGAAAAATCTGGGGAAACTGATCCATGTCGCGGGTACGAATGGAAAAGGATCCGTCTGTGCGTTTCTTCAGAGTATATGTATGGAGAGTGGTTACAGGACGGGGATGTTTATATCGCCGCATCTTACGACGATCAGGGAGCGCTTTGTGATCGACGGAGTTGTGATCTCTGAGGAGATGTTTGTGGAGGCGTTTAACTGGCTTTCCGACATGATCACAGCGTACTGCAGTATCAGACCGGCGTACTGCCCGACATATTTCGAACGTTTGTTTTACATGGGGGTCTATGTGTTTGCAAGGGCGGGCGTTGATATTACGATATTGGAGACAGGACTTGGCGGGCGCCTTGATACGACCAACGTGATTGAAAGTCCAGTGATGACAGTGATCACGGAGATCGGATTGGATCACATGACTTATCTGGGGAACACGGTTGAAGCGATCGCATCTGAAAAGGCAGGGATCATCAAGGCTGGGATACCTGTCGTATTTTCAGACAGAAAAAGGGCAGCTGCTGATGTAATATGTCAAAAAGCGCAGGAACTGGGCTGCAAATGGCATCCAGTGTCAGAAAATGACTACAAAATAAATGAAATTCAGAAAAAATTCATTGATTTTTCTTTTGCCAGTCGTTATTATGATTATGGTAGACTGATCGTCAACACCACTGCAGTCTACCAGGTGGAAAATGCGGCGGTCGCTGTCCGCACATGCGAAGTATTAAAAATGACTTGTGGTTTTGGGAAGTTTACTGTAGAATCCATAAGAGAAGGAATCAGTAAGATGCACTGGTCATGCCGTATGGAAGAGGAGATCGGAAGAGCACACGTCTGAACTCCAGTCACTGAGA
>CAJUQU010000307.1 GCA_910588595.1 uncultured Lachnospiraceae bacterium
GGGAATCCGCAGCTTCCATGTAGAGCTTTCCGTCGAAATCGACGGATGGCGCCATCTCCTGTTTAAAGAATTTCACGAAATCCTTCGGATAGCCGAAGTACGCTTTCTCCTCAAAAAAGGCAATTGTCTCGTCGTTGTTCTTGTCGCTCGTCATGACATACAGCGGCACATAGCATCCTGCCTTGTCGGTGACGTCAAACAGATTGCGGATCAGGCGCTCAAAGATATACACATCTTTTGTGAGACCGATATTGTACTTGCCCTTTGGTCCGTCCGATCCGAGGCGTGTGCCCTGTCCGCCCGCAAGCAGCACGGCGCCGACCTTGCCAGCCCGGATCGCGTCGAGCCCGATCTCCTCATACTTTGTCTTATCCTTCTCGATCTCGGACACTTCGAGCGCGGACAGCGGCTCTAGTTTTCCCCGCTCCTGCGCGATATTTTCCTGTTTTGCCATATCCACGATCGACCAGTCGATCCTCTCCACCTGCGCGGCAAGCTTCTCTTTGCCCGCATCATCAAGCTTATCATATGCCGCCACAATATGCTCCTGTCCGTGTTCCTTTAGTACATTCAAAATATCATTTTCCACCATCTTCAACTATTCCCTTTTTCCTTTCACAAATATTTGCAGAGAACCTCTAAGGAGCCGTAAAAATATCTTTTCATATTGTTTGTCTTTTTCTCCGATAGCACCGTTCCTAAATCAGTTACATAGCCCGCCATGCGCCTGATTTTCGAGCATCACTCTCGAAGAAAAATTCTGAACACTATTTAAAAGTTATTATTCAAACACGCTCTAAGTTTCCTTACCTTAACATTACTACACATTATCCTTTTTTGCAAACAACATTTCCATAAAATATATGTTCGTCAATGCACTGTCTGCACATCCTTGATTACATCGCCTGCTATATTGAACATGTACACACACTTTTTACTCTCATGGCTGGTCACATAGTAGGAACCGTTCATCCGGTCAATATAATAAGGTACTTTCATATCCTTAAAATACCCTGTCACATTTTCATATATACCAAGAGAAAGCGTCTCGAGATCCGACGTGCGTATCATTCTGGCATTTTCGTGGTTCAATTTATCGTCCGTCGAGACTGTCATATAATAATAGCTTCCTATTTTCTTGGCAAATGCCATGCCTGATATCTCCATGGGAACCTGATAGCGCGCCTTGACACGCAGTGTGTCCTTATCTGCCACGATCATATACCCATTATTTCCTGACGGAAACAGCACTTCATCCCCCTCAATGCTAAAGGACCTCACATAAAATCCATCCAGTTCATAGATATGACGGATCTCCTGAATATACATCGTATTTTGTACAGGCTCTTTCTTGATGATGTACATATCACCTGTCACAGAACTCCACACGAAAAAGGACTCTGACAATGCGTCGTACTGAATGTAATGAGGTCTCTTCCCAACATCTTCAAACTGCTGTGTTCTCTGAAACCTCCCATTGATATATTCATAACAGACCACCCTGTTATTGTCTGTATCCACCACCAGATACATGGAACCATCACTTGCGATCGCATGAGGTTTGTTGAGCTTTCTGTCCATCACGCGCCATGCTCCAATGGGTTTCCACAGATCTGATGCATACAATACCTGGTCATTGTACGTATCGACGATAAAATAATAATCCCCCTGTCTCGTGATCTGTGCAGGAAGTTTTAGATTTTTGAGATCATTGTATGGATTTTCCATGCGTATATCATCCACGCTAAGATGCTTCGCATATTTATCCATCGGAATAATGACACTTGTGTCATTTTCCTGCAAAACCTGCATATCTTCCGATATTACCACATCTTTTAATGTTTCTGTCTCTGACACCCCTGCCTCTTCCAATGTTTTCAGCTCCGGGTCCGATCCCTCTGCCACTTCCATAGATCCTGTCTCCTCAGCCTCCACTTGCACGGAGCAGACACTGCCAAAGATAGACAGGCAGAGAACATTTATAAAAACAAACGTTCTTAACTTCTTCATTCGTCCCCCTCATCCTCTGGAACAAATCTGATAATTCCAACACTGCCAAGATATGCCGGCTCAAAAATGTGCTGTCTGACCTGTTCCGTCAAATTACCGTCCCAGCTGCCATGCAGATGACCAGCCAACACTTCCACAACACTTGTATCTTCCTTATAGATGTTGTTGAGGAAATTTGTCGTCACATCATTTGGCACGTAATTTCCACCGCCCCAATAATAAATCTTATTTCTGATCTCAATCGACCTGTCATAGAGAGTCACCTCATTGGTGTCATCAACCTGTGACGCATACGGAACATGTGTCGCTACGATAACCGGTTTCCCCTCCGACGCGGCACTGACAAACATTTCATCTAAAATACTGTACTGCTCCGGAAACATATCCTTTGTCGACCTGTTCACGCCCAAAATGACAAATTCCCCAAAATCAAGATATTTATCATACAGATCGTCTCCGTCTTCCATCTCTTTATGCATGTTCTCAGCATCCGTCTCCGTGAAACCCTCCCCGCCATACCAGAAACCGTAATCATGGTCAGCACGGATATAAAGCACCGGAACTTTTTTGTTCAGCCGGGCAAATTCGGATGTAAGCTTTTCCATATTGGAAACACTGCAATAGTCAAGCATATCACCGCCAAAGATGATCCCGTCAAATGTTCCGTAATTCAGGAAATCGATCACCTCCGGAAGCAGATCCTCTCCGTGTACTCCGTCGGGTGTCTGAAAAAAATCATATCTTATCTTTACTGCGTCCAGATCCTCAGCCAGGATATCATCTGATGTTTCATGGTCTGTCACCATATGAAGATCACTCACCCATGCTACCGTATATTCTTTTGTGATATTGGGAACCTCCACTACGATCTCCTCTGTCTGAAATTGATATTTTGGTTCCGGATAAAATACTTCTTGAGCAGTCTCAGTCTCAGTTTCAGAAGATTCCTCCTCAGTATTGATCTCAGAAGATTCCTCCTCAATGGTACTGACAACCTCTGTCGATTCGACTTCCTCTTCGTCCTCCTGCTTTTGGCGGACCCCCTTCATCCATATCAGGATCTCTGCCAGCAGTATCAAGACCAGAACAACCAGCACCGCGATCATTATACGATTTTTATTTCCCTTTTTCATAAACTATTCATCCCTCGCATTGTTCCAAATACAAATTAAAAGTCATTTTATCATTTTTTCAATTTACTGTCAATTATTGTCATTAAATTCCATCTGATATGAATTTTTCAAAAAATAATCAACTCATATAGACAAAAATAAAAAAATTTTGTAAAATGATATTATTCAACATAAGTTAAAATAAAGAAGGAGTCTGCCATGGAATTTTTTTCAAAAGAGGAGGCAGATGTAATCGGTGAAATCTCCAACATTTCCATTGGCTCTTCGGCCACAGCGATGAATCTGATGCTTGGACAGCCGATCACCATTACAACGCCATATGTCACCCTTGCACACAAAAATGACATTTTAGATGATTATGAAAATTCCTGTATTCTGGTGCGCGTACAGTACACAGAGGGATTATTCGGTACGAATATGCTTGTTCTTAAGGATGATGATGCCAAGATTATCACGGACCTTATGATGGGAAATGGCGGAACTGGAGCATACTCCAGAGGAGATATCACACCCCTGCATATCAGTGCGGTTTCGGAAGCCATGAATCAGATGACAGCAAGTTCTGCTACTGCAATGAGTAAGATGTTCCAGAAAAAGATCGACATCTCACCGCCATCGGTACAACAGATCGTTGTTGAGAATTATGAAATTCCGGAGGATATCCGGGAGGACCTTTTTGTTAAAATCAACTTCAAATTAAGAATCGGAAAACTGATTGATAGTACAATTATGCAATTGTACCCTTTTGATCTTGCGCATTCCATTTACAAATTATTTCAGAGGAGGAACTAAATAATGGCAAAAAATGTTTTAATTGTAGACGACGCAGCTTTCATGAGGATGATGATCAAAGATATCTTAACAAAAAACGGATATACGATCGCTGCCGAGGCAGAGAATGGAAAGATTGCTGTTGACAAATATAATGAAACAAAGCCAGACCTTGTACTTATGGACATCACGATGCCAGAGATGGACGGCATTCAGGCGTTGAAGGGGATTAAGGCAATCGATCCAAATGCATCAGTGATCATGTGTTCTGCCATGGGTCAGCAGGCAATGGTCATCGAGGCGATCCAGTCAGGTGCCAAAGACTTTATTGTAAAACCATTCCAGGCAGAACGTGTTCTTGAGGCAGTCAAAAAAGTAATCGGTTAGCACTTACATAAAAAACGGTTTGCAAATGCAAACCGTTTTCTTTTTATGAGCACTAACAAACTATACTACTCATTTTTTAAAGTAGAATCCATGATTTCAGCCACCATTTCATCGATCACCTTTTCATCGGCATCGTCACCAAGACTGTTCTTGTCGTCCTCAATCTCCTGCTGTGTCTCCTGTGCTTTCTTGTCTTCTGTTATGGCACGCATGATACGGTTGGCATCTTCCGCGGAAAACATTGACATCGCACCTGCCAGCATACCGATCGCGTTCCTGTTCACCATAAGGCTTCCTCCGCCCTCTAAAGGGATCGTGAGTACATTGCCTCTGTTAGACATATCACCGAGACAGATCGCATTCTTCTCACTGTCACAGCTGAACACCACACCATTGTAATTGATCGTATTGCCGTCTGCATAGGATGCGTACGGAAAAGACGGTTTGTATGTTCCATTGATCTTTTCCATAAAATAATTGCGTCTAACATCGTTTACTTCAAGTATACTCACAAACTGCGTATTACCGATCTTCTTTTCTTCCAGGTCTTCTTTCT
>CAJUQU010000308.1 GCA_910588595.1 uncultured Lachnospiraceae bacterium
ACGGCGACCACCGAGATCTACACTCTTTCCTACACGACGCTCTTCCGATCTCCGTCCCCGTGTCGATCAGCTCGTCGATCGCGCTGTGGGCCACGTTCCCGCCGATCTGTGTGACTGTCTTGATCGTCTGTATCGCCTGTTTTGCGCCCTTGATGCCCTTGAGCGCCCCGCCGCCGGCGACGCCTGACACGACGCCGAATGCGATGTCAAGCCCCGTGCCCACGATCTTGTACAGCTGATCGTTCCCGTCCATCAGGTCGTCCCGTATGAAATTGTGGCCCCTGTTCAGGTCGCCGCTCTGGGCCTTTTCCATGTTGTCTATCCCCTCGCCGATGTCCGATGCCGCGAAAGCTGTCACGCCCGCGCCCAGGACGACCGTCCCGATCATGGCGGGGGCTGCGAGCGCTGCCGCGCCGCCCGTCACCACGGTCAGCACGCCGACCACCAGCACCGTGCCGACCGTCGCCGCGATCTTGGTGATCCCGTGCAGGATCTGCGACCTGCCCTGCTCGTACTTGTCCGCCAGCTCCATGGCCGCATTCCCGTTGATGTCCGCACGCGCCTGCTCGTCCCCTGCCGTCACCTGGGCAAGGATGTCGCCTGCAGACGGCTCGGCAGGCGAAGTGTCCGACGCCTCCAGCTTTATGAACGCGGCGCAGATCTGCACCTCCTCCGTCAGGCTGATCCCGGGATCCTGCTCTTCGTCCCCTGCCTTGAATACCAGTAGCCCAGCCTCGAACACGGCCTGTGCGGAAGGCTGTCCCTCCACGCCGTCAGGCTCACCTATGGATATGCTCCCCTGTGTCCTGATCTCCACGTCCTTCCCCGCGATGACGGCATTCCCCGACGTGTCCAGCACGATGTATGCCGCCTCCTCCTGATCCGCGTACAGGCCGGCGTTCCCCGGCGTGAGCAGCATCTCCGCTCCGTTCACGTTGGAGACCGACTTGTTGTCCGGCTCCTGCGCATAGCCCGCTCCGCCTCCTCCCTGCGGGGACGTACGGACGGCATGGACCGCCACGGCGCTTCCTTCGTCGTCCCCCGGGAAATAGATATGTACCTGGCTGCCCTCCTCCGGCATGCAGTAGATGAAGCTGCTCTCTATGGCGTAAGAGAAATACCTGTTGTTCGGTGCACTTTCATACTCCGGGTCGATATGGAAATGCACACGCACGCAGTTCCCCGCACGCTCCATCACCGTCGCCGGGATGCTCATGCCGTAGATATGGGGGTTCTTCCTGCGCGCGCACAGGAGCCCTTTCCTGCGGCTCAGCTCATAGGAGCGCACCAGCTCCCCCTTCACCGTCCTCCAACAGATCCTGGTGACGACCGCACTGATGCCCCGGAAGCTGACTTTCTGTGCCAGGCCGAGGCTGAGACCCGTGGTGATCTCCCACTTGATGTTCTCCTGCGGGTGGAGGCCGGCGCAGCAGACTCTCACCAGCGCAAGGCTTGCGACAGGGTCCTTTCTCAGTTTCCCGTCCAGCAGGAACAGGTTGTACCGCCCGGTCTTCGCCCGTTCGAGCACCAGGCTCTTCACGGTCCCGTTCGGATAGTATTCCGTCCGACTTCCAACTGCGTCGATCTGTTTCATCAGCGTCTGGGCATACCTGTACTGCAGGGAATTCTCCTTGTGAATCAGAACTACATTCTTGAAGACAATACCCGGTTCACAGGCGTCTATGATGATAATTCAAGATATATACCAGTTGTGCTGCTTATACTAAAAAACTGTTAAGAAATAATTCCTGACATTGATCTACCGCAAGTTTTCTAATAGTTCTTCAACCATATTTCATTACAACAAAAAATAAAGTGTGCTGTTTTCTAACTGACACACTTTATTTTTATTCCAATACAGGTTATTTCTGATTGCTGAAAAATCTTTATCGGACTGTATATTTCCCGGCGGCCTCTATGCTGGCCGCGCGTTCTGCTTCATTCTGTCTTACCTTCTGCCTGATCGATCTGTCAAGCTCTTCCATATGGCTGCTGGGAATCTCAATCTCTTCCACTGGTGGTGCCTTCACGACCGCTGGTCTATAGTCTAGCTTTACTCGTTTTATTGCCATGTTGTTATTCTCCCATTCTTCTTCCATATTCATAATTATAAATGTACCCGTTTTAAATGTCAACATAAACTTAAATATGCCTTCACTGTTAATATCCCCCAAAAACGGCATATCAGTCTCATATTTCCAACTTGCTATTCATATGTTGATTTGCCGTTTTCGGCATAAACAAATTGTGGTCATACCCTTTAAAGGATTCCCATTTATCAAACTTCTGAAATTTTTCATTTATCCCAAAATGCTTCTCTACATCTTCAATGTTTTTCCTGCAAACCAGAATATTATGTGGATAATGGATCAAAAGTATACTTTTTGTGCCATGATCCGGCGAGGCTGTTGCATCTATGACAAGTTCTCCTTTTGCTTTCCCCTCGCAATAACTCTTCTCATCGTAGATCTCGCACACCCATATAAACCTTGGCAGACGCAGTTCCTTGTACCGGTCAGAAATGTCTTTATTCTCAGGGCCTAAATTTGCAATCCTCCGCTGTTTATAGTTCCTTGAAGAACACATAAACAGACGGATCACAACCGGATTCTGTTTTGTTCCCATCTCAGGATAAAACCGCTGAATCCCTGCCATCCTGCTCGCCAACGTGGATGTACATATGTCATATGCATCCTGTGCCTCCAGAAACATACGCTTATACAACGGAACCATCAACATTTCCGGTTCATAATTTTCCAGCTTGCATCTATCCTTTTTCTCTACATTATGTGAAATTTCCGATTTCCATTCATAGTTTTCATATGGAGTGTGTCCATCATCCATAACGATGTAGTTATTACACAAATCAGAAGAATCCACCAGCCAGATATAATTTCCAGTTCCCGCATCCGTATCATACACCGCATAAATTTTCTTTTTGATATTGTCATAATTGATCCTGCCATGTCCGATACAGACAATGGAATGTCTTGTCTTTTCATCTACTTTTGCACCTACAGCGACAGGAATACCTGATTCAATGTAGTAATGCATTACCCGTTTGAATTGTGACATATCTGCAAATGCATTCCGACCATAACTGTACAGTCTCGGATAAAACCCTTCCTCCGAAAAAACCTTTGTAATCAATGCGTATTTCAGACCTCTTGACGGCAGTGTCCGTTCAAAATCGTTCTTTCCAACGATATCTGCGATGTCACTTGGTAAAATACTTCTATACTCTGAGTACTTTCTGCTGAAATAATCCATCAGTACTAATATTGTGATTTCCGCACAGGTAGTCGTTTCCCCGTCCTGCATGGAAAAAGGAAACGCATTCACATACAGCCGCATCCCATATATTGTGGCCGAATACCTGGCAAAACGCAGGTATGTATCCTTTTCACCCAGCACAAAATACGGATTGATTAGTGACCTCCCCACTTTTCCTTCCCGCAGGGGCCTGATCACCACAGTCCCTATAAATCTCTTCTGCAGTTTCAGGACATCCAACTCCGAAAATGCTCTGTCACCTGCGTTTTCAAATACATCGCCCTTAAATATGAACAATCGCTTGCAAAACCTGCTGTATTCTCCATGCTTACAGGAAAAGTGCATGTAATAACTGTCCCTGTATACCCTGTCCACATATTTATCCTCTATTGCTATTGTAACCACGGAAGATCTTTTCAACAGGGAATACAAGATTTTAAAGGAGTTATCCTTTTCAAGATCTGCCTCATCTACACAATCCCCAAAACATAATATATCAACCAGAAAATTTACTAATTCCACTTCTGACTTAATCACAACAACAGTCTCATTTGTTGTCCCTGTATCCTGCTCTTGTACATATGATAACTGCTCTTTAGCATCAGTCATATCCTAAACCTCTCTCCACAATTTATTGTCTATTTCATTAGCTGCCACCGACATCCAACCCTCTTGATAATACCCTGATCTTCCAGATGATTAAATGATAATCTAATCTTGTTCTCATTGCAGGTACAATTATCATCCCTCGACAGGTATGTGCACTTCCAATCCTCATCCTGACAGTCACATTTTCCATCTTTATCGGCTGTCACAATATCTGACTCATCAAAAAATCTCTCCTTGTTTCCCACGCACAATTCTACAATACGTGAAAATACACAGTAATCTGTATCCTCTATTTTCTTTACTGCTGTTCCGATTGTGTACACCAGACCGGCCCCGATCAATGGCAGATCAATCTTCCTTCCGAAAAGATACCTCGCAAGGAAGTCATATGCCGCGTGATATAAACTCTGTGTAATATTTGTAAAATTGATCACCATGTGTGTATTCAGTATCTGGCCTTTATATTGATCGGCCTTCTCAAGATACCACGTATCCAACTCCTGTTTGTCAACCGCATCGGCATCATCCTTGCCATACTGGTTTATCATATTGTACACAAAAAATTTGGCCTCATCAGAAGGCATGTCAAAATCTTTCTGTAAAACATTAATCATACCCTCCAAAGTTCCCTTAATCACATACTCCTGTTCATCCATCTGATTTCCTCCATTCACGTTAGAATTAGAAATTATTTGTTTTTTTGCCCTGCAAAATTGAATATAGAATCGTAAATCATCTCTGCTCCGTCATCCCATAAATTTATATCACCCCATTCCCCCACAAAGAGCAACTGGTTATTTTTTGCCGCAATGGTCGCTCCACTATCTCCTGACCATCCACCTCCCAGATTCAAGACAGGAACATCTTCATCAGAAGCACTACACTTACTAAACTTGATGGTCCTATCAGCTCTATTCCCGTCTGGCGGTTTGCGGCGTCATAGGTGTACCGTTTGGTCCACGTGTCCCCCC
>CAJUQU010000309.1 GCA_910588595.1 uncultured Lachnospiraceae bacterium
GAGATGGTTGTCAGTGACTGGAGTTCAGACGTGTGCTCTTCCGATCTACAGAATGTCCGAGGCGATCCCGTACTCCCGCGCAAGCTCCCCAAATGAAATGCAGTCGTGCTCCATCGTCTCATAAAAATGCTGCTGGAATTCCTGCAGGTAGGCACATACCGCGGAAATCTCGTCCCACGACTGCGCCATCGGAAGTGTCCTGACAAACATGCCGACAGAATTGGCAAGCTCAGCCGCGTGCCGCCCGTTGTTCACCGTGCAGAACAGGCTTCTGTTCTCCCCCGTATATTTGCCCAGCGCATAGGCAAACGCGCCGAGAAACAGCGTGTTCTCGGAAATCCCGTTCTGGCGCACAAACTGCTCGACCGCAAGGACAGGCACCGTCTCTCCCAGCGATACCCGAACAGAGGCACACGCGGTGCTGACAGTCTTTGGTCTGTGATCCTTGATCAGACTGTCCCCGGCTTCCACGTCCGCCAGTTTCTTTTGAAAATATTCCTGCGCCGCCCGGTATTGCGGCGTCGTTTTCAGGGACGTCTCTCTGAGCGCCATGTCCAGCGGGGAACATGTCTCCGGTCTGAGCTCCCGATCCTTCCCCGCAAATAACAGTGAGATCTCTTCCAGAAACACTTTCACGGACGTTCCGTCAAAGATCAGATGATGCACGTCAAACAGGAAATAGTTTCTGTTCTGCTGCCTGTATACTGCCATGCGGTAGAGCGGCTCCTCCCCGATGCGGAACGGACGCACAAACGCTGTTTTCGTCTCCTCAATGTCATCTGTCTCATGTATCTCCACAGACGCCGCAGCATATTCCGGACACACGCGCATGACAGGAATCCCCTCCCGCTGCACGATCGTGACGCCAAACGCGGCATGCATAGAAAGCACTGTCTCCACCGTCTCGCAGAACCGGTTCAGATCCATATCACTCGGCAGTCCACAGCACATCGGAATGTTGTACATCGTTGTGTCCGGCTCATTTGCACACTCCAGATAGACTCCCATCTGGGAATCTGTGAGCGGGTACTCTGTCTTTGTCTCTATATCTATCTCTGTTCTCTGTTCCTGTGTCTCCTGCAGAACCGCCTGCGACTGCGCATCCTGCTGCATCAGTACCGAGATCTGCTCCGGTGTCCTGCCCCTGAGCACCAGCTGGGGCGTCAGTGCGGCATCCGCCAGACATTCCGCCAGTTTCAGGACATTGATGGAATCGCCGCCCAGCCGGAAAAAGTCGTCGTCGATCCCCACTGTCCCACAGTCCAAAACGCGCTCAAAGGCATCACAGAGCCTGCGCTGCGTCTCGTTCTCCGGCGCCCTGTACTCCGCTTTGTACTCCGAGACACCCGGCGCCTGCAGCGCAGTCCTGTCCAGTTTTCCGTTCACATTTTTCGGAAGCTTGTCGAGTCTCTTGAGGAAACGAGGGATCATATAATCCGGCAGTGACTTTTTCAGCAGTGCGCGGATATCCTCCTGAACGACTTCCGCACCTGCCACATAATACCCGCACAGGTAATTCTGCCCGTTCTCATCTTCAAAAGCCTTCACCACGGCATTTTTCACTCCCGGCACTGCCGCCAGGCACATCTCGATCTCCCCTGTTTCCACACGCTGTCCGTTGATCTTTACCATCCAGTCCCGGCGGTTTACATACACATAATTTCCATCCGGCAGTCTTCTCCCCAAATCTCCGGTGTGCAGCAGGATCCTTCCATCCTCCTGAACCTGGAATGTCCGGGCGCTCTGCTCTTCCATGTTCAGGTAGCACTCACCCAGCTTGCCAAGCGCACAGATCTCCCCTATCTCGCCGTCCGGAACTTCCTCTCCCTGCTCATCCAGCAGGCGTATCTCCACTCCCTGCACAGGCTTTCCGATGGGCGTATTTTCCATAGGTTCCTCCACCCGAAAGGCTGATATCAGAAGCCCTGCCTCGCTGCAGCCATAAAGATTATACAGCACATAGCCGTCTCCGCTCAACATAGATACCCGCTCGCTTCCGGTCATGACCAGTTTCAACGCCTTCCCCTTGTTCTTAAAATAGCGCAGCATCTGGGGACTGATGAAGCCGCAGGTGATGTCCTTTTCTGCATAGTACTCCTCCAGCAGGCGCACATCTCTGCGAACCTCCTCAGAAAGCATGTGGACACATCCGCCGCAGCTCAACACCGCATGATACTCCATCAGCGTCACCACAAACGACATCGGGGCAGCAGCCGCAAGACAAGTCTGGTCATCATAACCAAGCGTCTGCACAATGCACATAATACCGTCAAACAGCCCCTCATGGTTGTGTGCGATACCCTTGGGCAGACCGGTGGAACCCGACGTGTAGACGATCAGAGCCCTATTTTTATTGTATTTACTGTATCCGCCTTCCTCAAGATCCCATTCGCAGCCTGCCGCTTTCCCAAGCTCTTCCATCCACGCAGCGTCAATACAGCACACCGCATCACAATCCTTACAGATATAGTCCACCCTGTCCTGCGGGTACTCCGGGATCAGCGGCACATACGCCGCACCTGCCATCATAATGCCGATCTCCGCCGCCACATACTCCATCCGCCTGTCCATACAGACCAGAACCGACCTCCCGTCGATCCCGCTTACCGCACCGGACTTGGCCTGCGCGCAGAGCTTTGCCGCAACCCTTCGGCTCAGTTCGCCGAGCTCACGATAGGTGGTGCACCTCGCCCCATCCATATCCACGATCGCTGTCCTGTCTGGGTACTGACTCACGATATGCTGAAACCTGTCCAAAAAATTTGTGGGAAAATCCATCTGTCATGCCCTCCTTTATATGATTCATAAATCATTGATCATATTTTTCCATTTTTTATGATAGCATATCCCGTGATCCATTTGATCGTTCGAGTACCATTCGCACTTTTTTGGGTATCGATTGCAAGGAACTGTTCCCAAAAGAAAAACGTCCATTGGTATCTGCCAATAAACGTTTTAAAAAATAGCATTATTGTTCCCGTTGAGATCATCTATTGAAAAAAGATTTCAGGATATGATATAATCTCACTATCCGTTAACACGAGCAGAAAACTGTTATCGGTACAATGCTGCATTTACTTCGAAGTTATAAGCGCCTGAATCTTGTGTCAAGACAGGAAGGAAGGAGGGAGCGTATGCATCTTGCCGCAGAAATGGGCAGTCAAGCCCGGCTCCATGCAAAGCCAGTGACAGGTGACACCTGCATGGAGTGATCACAGTCACCTGATCCGTTTCATTGGCTTTGCAACTTGATCATTTTAATCAAGGAGGAAGACCAAATGAAATATGTGAATGCCGCAGGACTTCTTCCCCGCGAATTGGTTCAGGAGCTGCAGGAATACATACAGGGCGGTTATATATATGTTCCGGCAATCCATGAACAGCGCAAATGCTGGGGAGAATCATCGGGCTACCGCGAGGAACTGATCCAGAGAAACCGCAGGATCGTTGAGGCATACAGGAATGGCATCTCCATGGAGGAACTTGCCGACAGATATCACCTCTCTATCTATGCGATCCGCAAAATAATATATCAGAAATGACCGTGAGAGGCTGCAGAAATGCAGCCTCTTATTATTCGCAGTCCCGCGCAAAACACTGTCAGCAAGTATTTGAATATTGCTCTTTGGTAAAAAGCTTCTGTCTGAAAGGGATACATTCCCCCAGCAATCGTCTGAGACTTACTCGTTAATATAGCTATCATAGTCTGGAAAAAAGTACGTCTTTATTTGGCAGGTGCATTTCTGTTAAAATCCATGTAGGATATATCTTGAAATACAAAAGATAAGGAGATTTTGATCATGAATGATTTACAGACACATGTAACCAACTACCTGGGCTACTGTCAGAATCAAAAGAGGCTGGATGCAAAAACACTGCGGGCGTACAGAATTGACCTGTCCCAGTTTTGCAGCCATGTCCAGCCAGCTGATATTTTGGAAATTTCTCCAAAACTGCTGGAAGATTTCATTACCGGGCTTCACCAGAAATACAAGCCCAGGACAGTAAAAAGAAAAATTGCTTCCTTAAAAGCCCTTTTTCATTACTTCGAATACAGGGATCTGATCGAACGAAATCCTTTTAGTAAAATACAAGTGAAATTTCGTGAACCTGTGCTCCTGCCTAAAACGATCCCGCTCCATACGATCGAAACATTTTTGTCCATTATCTACAAACAACTGTCAGATGCCAAAACAGATTATAAGAAACGCAATGCCTTGAGAGATGCCGCCGTGATAGAACTGCTATTTGCTACTGGAATGCGGATTTCTGAGCTCTGTTCACTGAATGTGGAAAGTGTAAATCTGTATGATCGAACGATATTAATCTATGGAAAAGGTTCTAAAGAACGAAAGGTGCAGATTGGAAATGATGATGTTGTCAGTATTCTGGAGCGGTATAAAAAGGATTTCCAGACGGAAATACAAAGCTGCGGACACTTTTTCGCAAATCAGAATGGTAAAGAGCTATCAGATCAGGCTGTCCGCAGAATGATCAACAGGTATACGTCGCTCGCAGCGATTGACCTGCATATCACTCCACATATGTTCCGTCATACCTTTGCTACAAGCCTGTTGGAGGCTGATGTCGATATCCGGTATATCCAGGAAATATTGGGACATAGTTCGATCAATATTACAGAAATTTATACGCATGTTGCAATGTCCAAGCAGAGGGATATCCTCACTACGAAGCATCCGAGGAAAGATTTTCAGATATAAATGAAAAGGCATCATTCCGAATGGAATAAACCATTTGGATTGGTGCCTTTATAACTGTTAGATGATTGATAATCCTGAATTATCGGTTGAATTGATACAATCATGAAAGTTTTAGT
>CAJUQU010000310.1 GCA_910588595.1 uncultured Lachnospiraceae bacterium
TACAAGCGCAGACACATCAGGATCAGGATATCTGCGCAATATATCATAGTCAAAGCCCTGTATCACTGCCGCTACTTCGGGCGCTGGCGGATACGGATTCTCATTCGTGTTCAGCTTGATGACATCCTGATCCTTTGGCTGTTCGCCCGCCACGTATGGCACTACTTTTCGCACACTATCTTCCCAGCTCATACCAACCTCCATACATACCTTTCACTTACATGCCGCTTCAACTTTTTAATCATAACAAAATTTCCAATTTTATGCAATGTCTGTTGACTCCAAAAGAATTACATTCTACTATTAAAATATAGTATATTTTTCCATTAAAAAGAAATCCTTATACTAACGCGGAGGTTCAATATGTATTATCTAAAGATTTTTGTGAAAAGTTTTTTGTCGCTTTTTGCCATAATGCGCATTGCGGGAATGTCCACCAAAGATCCTTGTTCGATCATTCTGTTTCTGATATTGCTGTATGTCTATGCAAAGCTCCACAGCGATCATGTGGAGGGGCGCATCATCCCGGGAGACATGACGCTCTCTGCCATTCTGAGTGCGCTTTTTAGTATCTCTACCCTCTCCGCACAGTACCATGTGATCCTCGGCAATACAGCCAGCCGGCTTTTCTGCGTTTCGATCCTGCTCCTTACAGGCGCAGGACTTTTGCTGACCTACTACTACCTGTCCATATGGTTCCTGCAGAATGCCGCCGGCTTAAACCTCATCGGTTCCGGCTATTCCTACGCATGGATTCCGTTTCTGACAGTCGTCATCTGTCTGTTGTGCTGGCTTCCGTATTTCCTGTATGAGTACCCCGGCGTCATGACCCCCGACAGCATCAACCAGTACGCACAGATCATCGGAGCTTACGAACTCTCCAACCATCACTCTGTGGTCCACACAGCGCTGATGAGCCTGTTTTACAACATCGGGCTGTCTCTCACCAATGATCCGCACACGGGGCTGGCACTGTATACATTTGCACAGATGTCTTTTATGGCTTTTGCCGCCGGATATGTGATCCGCACGCTGCAGAAGGCAAATGTCATCACACCGGTCCTGATCATCACCATATGCTTTTACGCCCTGATGCCCTATCATGGCGCATCTGTTGTCACGATCTGGAAGGATATCCCATTTGCAGGCTGTATGACACTCTTTGCTGCTGCACTGATGCGCTTTCTGCTGCGGGGCAGCTTTGCCGCCTCCTCTGATGCCGTTCCAAAATTAAGGATGAGCGAATATTTTACCCTGCTGCTCCCCTATATCATATCCGGGGTCCTGCTGTGCCTGCTGCATGACAACGGCTGGTATGCCGTTGCCGCATCAATGCCTTTCATACTGTTCACTTACCGCAAATGGTTAAAGACCATGCTCCCGGTGCACTGTATCATCCTGGCACTGGTACTGTTCGTCAAATACCCTGTCATGCAGGTATATGAGATCCGTCAGCCGGGCTGTATCGAGACGCTCTCTGTTCCGCTGGTACAGCTTGCACGTGTCATCACAGACAATGAGGCTCTCTCAGAAAGCGAAACAGCATTTCTGAGCCAGCTGATGGATCTGGAACAAATTTCGTCAGACGATCAGACGGGGATCGACAGCGACATCAGGAACCTCGTCAAGCAGGATGGGAGCAGCTATCTCGAATCCCACAAAAGTACATTTTTCAAGACGTGGTTCGCCATCGGCTTAAGATATCCCAAGACCTACTTCGATGCGTATGTGGAACACACAAAAGGATACTGGTATCCCGATGTCAACTGCGAGATCGGTCTGGCTGACGGCATCTACCCAAATGAATTTGAACTCACCTGGCAGCCTGTTATTAAGGGTCCTGTCATCATAAAAATAAAAGAACTTCTGTTCAAGCTTCCTGAGCGGATTCCACTGTATGGACTGTTGTGGAGCATGGGCTTTATCCTGTGGGGCATCCTGGTGCTCACAGCACTCTGCCTGCGTCTGGGCAATCCGGCAGGCGCGCTCGTGTGCCTGCCGTTCATCCTGTTGTCCGCCACCCTCTGCATCGCTGCCCCCATTGACCCAGAGTTCAGGTACGCATATCCCGCATTCTATGCCCTGCCCCTGCTCATCATGTCCCCGTTCATTTCCTACAAAAACGGCTCCCGATAAACGGGAGCCATCTCAATATATCACTTCTACATTTTCAATGCGATCGTCACTGACATCGAAAGCTATGATATTTTCGGCGGTCCTGTGATGCGCCATATAATACCTGCCTTCGATCTCTGTTATATAATAAGGTGTCCCGCCAGACACGCCAAACTGGTCATACACGTCCTCATACCCCCCGCCGGCAAGCTTCTCAAGGCTGTCCGTCCTGATGATCGTCGCAAAATCCTGATTCTCCTGATCATCTGTCGATATCGTTAAATAATAAAGCTCCCCGATCTTTGTCAGCTGCACCATTCCCGCGAGCTCGTCCGCCACACTGTACTCTGCAATGATGTCAAATCCGTCTCCTGCGGGATTTATCACAGCCTTTATGATCTTTTGGTTATTGTGTCCCGATATAAAATAGATACCGTCCTCAAGAATCGTGAACGACCTCACATAGACCCCGTACAGCTCATCGATCTTCAATACCTTATCAACATATAACGGATAGACACCATTTTGTTCTGGCACTTCAGCCCTTTTCACCAGATACATCTCCCCCGTGATCGAACTCCATGCCATAAACACATGATTCTTTGCATCATACTGGACATAATGGGGGCGCATGCCTATATTTTCCAGTGTCTGGGTATGAACATACCCTTCCGCCATCTTCTGAAATACCATCAGACGGTTGTTTTCTGTGTCATCAACAACGAACAAAGTTCCATCCGAAGCGATCGTATGTGCGTAATGCACTTCATTGGTCAATACATTCCACTGGTTCAACGGGTCCACGATATTATCATGATAGATGATCTGGTCGTGATAGCAGTCCGCAATAAAATACATCCCGTCTATCCTTGTGATATACGTCGCCACATTCAGGACATCATATGTATTTTTCTGCTGACATGCCACCGGATCAGATAGCATGCCCTCAAAAATTTTTTCACTAGGATCTTTGTCGGAAGCACCCACGCTGGTACTGCTATCTGAAATGTTTTTTTCACTTACCGCCGGCAGCTCATTTTTTCCCGCGCAGGCAGAAAGCAGCACTGTTACCCCAATGACCACTCCTGCAGTAGATTTTTTCATATTCCTCATCGTGAGCCTCGATTTTCTCTTATACTTTTCACACAGTCCTCACTCACAGCCGCCCCGCCGTGGCGGACTGTTGTCTCTCTGCCCATCATTATAGCACTTCCAGGCGGGGCACACAAGAACCCGATTTAAAGGCATTTTTGCCATAAATCGTCATATATTCTTGTGCTTTTTGACGTTACTTGTGAACAAACTGTGAACATACCGTAAATGTAAAGTAAATATAAAATGAATAAACTTTTCATTTTGCTATTGACCTTTGCAGAATTTTATGTATAATAATCAATTGTAAGGCACAACAGGAATCACAGATCACAAACGTATTCCTGAAAATAGTTTTGCACTACATAGTGCATGCGCGAACGCGCAGATGGAGGAGAATATTATGAAGAAAAGAATTTTAGCTACAGTTATGGCACTTACATTAGGCGCAGCAATGCTTACAGCATGCGGATCTACAGCAGATGAGACAACTACAGAGGAGACGAGCGTAGTTGACACAACGATTCCAGAGGAGACTGCAGCACCTGTAGTAGATGATGCTGAGACAGTTTCTACCGAGGAGGCTGCCGATGTTGAGACTTCTGTGGAGGCTGGCACAGAGACTGCAAGTACTGAGGAAGCTGCTGATGTTGAGACTACAGAGGCTGCTGGCACTGAGGAAGCTGCTGATGCTGAGACTACAGAGGCTGCTGCTAACTAATCTGTCAGAAGATTATACTAAAAATCGAGCAGGGATTCCTGCTCGATTTTGTTTGTTTTTTATTATCGGCGTGATCAGTTCTATTTACTGTTCGGAATCTGTCTCCCCTCATGATCCATGGAGTAATCATTCCTGTAGATCAGCTCGGATAAAGGCACAAACTGATAACCGGCATCTTTCAATGTCGTGATCAGGGTATCTAGCGCCTCCGCTGTATATCTGGCACCGTTATGACACAAAATGATCGAACCATTTCCGAGATGTTCATTCTGGGTAACGGTCTTTATGATGGAGTCCACACCATAGTCTTTCCAATCAAGACTGTCAACATCCCACTGAATCGGATAATAATTGCACTTTCGCACGACCTTGATGAGCTTTGAATCATAATCGCCGTACGGCGGACGGAACAAGAACATATCATACCCAGTGAGCTCCTTCACCTTATCATGTACAGTCATGAGCTCTTTTTCCTTCTCGGAGTCGGACAGCTGGCTCATGTTCTTATGATTCTGGCTATGGTTGCCAAGATCATGACCTTCTGCGAGTATCATCTTTACATCTTCAGGATAGGAATCCACCCATCCGCCAGTCATAAAAAAAGTCACCTTAACATCATGTTTTTTCAATATATCCATGATCTCCTGCGTGTCTTCATTTCCCCATGCTGCATCGAATGTCAGTGCGATCTTAGGTTCCTCTGTCTGCACACAGTAGATCGGCAGCTGCCTTCCCCCCGCATCGGAACTTGCAGGCAAAAATGTTCCCGAGATCGGAAGAGCACACGTCTGAACTCCAGTCACTGACAACCAACTCGTAT
>CAJUQU010000311.1 GCA_910588595.1 uncultured Lachnospiraceae bacterium
TCACACACATGAACATCGCAAGGATTACAACGATCGTCTTGCCGGAGCCGACATCTCCCTGGATCAGCCGGTTCATGAGATGCGTCGAACAAAGATCAGTCTCAATCTGGTTCCATACTCTTTTTTGTGCATTCGTGAGTTGGTAGGGAAGCCTCTCAATAAGATCCTGACAGGCATCGATCCGCATCATCGGAGCATCATTGATCTCCTGTGTTGCCATATCCTTTAAAATCATGACAGACACGATAAAAAACAAAAATTCTTCAAATACAATCCGCTTCCTGCAGGCGATCATCATTTCCCGGTCTGCGGGGAAGTGGATTCCAGACTGAGCTTTCTTGAGATCAGAAAGACCATATTCCATTCGCATGGATTCGGGTATATAGTCCTGGACAAAGTCCAGAGTATCGATCGCCGCATGAACTGCTTTGGTGATCGCAGCGATCGAGAGACCTTTTGTAGTCGGATAGATCGGAGAAAGCCTGTTCACATTCTGTGTAAACTCGTGCGGGCTTACGATTTTGGGCTGATCGATAGTCATGCGGTTGTTTTTCAACATCACACGCCCGCGAAAGATATACTTTTTTCCCGGCTGAACATTATTTTTGATATAAGGCATATTAAAATAAATGATATCACAGGCGCCGCTGTCATCTTTGACGCGCAGCGTGGTGATCGTCATATTTTTCCTTATATGTACGGTCTGGGGAGCGCTGATGACCATGGCATGTATCGCATGCACCTGATCTGCCCTCAGTTCCCCTATCTTTACAATATCACGCCACTCTTCATAGTCTCTGGGATAATGCCTGATCAGATCATCTACCGTAAAAATGTCTAATTTGTGATACAAAGCTGCAGTCTTCTCCCCGATCCCTTTGAGTGTTGTAATCGGATCATTCAAATACATAGTGCGCTCTTCTCTTTGCGTTTATTCTGCAGAGATAATGTAGGAATAGATCGGCTGTCCGCCAAACTGGAGTTCTACATCACAGCTTCCAAATTCAGCCTGGACCAGATCTGCCAGCTTCTGCGCCTGTTCCTCCTTGATGATATCACCATAGTAAATACTGATCAGTTCATACTCATCGGACATCATCTCCTTTACCATGTTAAAAGCAACATCATGCAGGTCAGTCCCCACAGCTAAGATGCCCTTATCTCCTATCCCCATAAAGTCACCCTGATGGATTTCTTTGTTGTCGATCATGGTGTCTCTCACAGCATATGTCACCTGTCCGGTTGCGACATGTTTGACTTCCTCTGTCATGACAGCCTCGTTTTCCTCGATCGAGATATCCGGAACATAGTTGATGATCGCTGTAATCCCCTGGGGAACCGTTTTGGTGGGAATCACAATAATATTTTTATCTGTAGTCAGCTGTTTTGCCTGATTTGCCGCAAGGATGATATTTTTATTATTCGGGAAAATGAAAATATTATCTGCATTGATCTTTTCAATGGCATTGAGCATATCCTCCGTGCTTGGGTTCATTGTCTGACCGCCCTCGATAATATGATCCACGCCAAGCGAACGGAATATCTCATTCATGCCCTCACCGATCGAAACGGCGATAAAGCCGGTATCTTTATGTTCAGAAGAGCCCGCATTACTGTTGTCAGCCGCTGGTTCTGACCGGTCAGGGAGATCTGTGCTCTGCATCTGCTTCTCCATCATATCGGAAACTTTTTCATCGCGTTCAAGACGCATATTCTCTATGATGATCGTCGTGAGCGAGCCGTAACGCAACGCTTTCTGCATCGCGAGACCGGGATCATTTGTGTGTACGTGCACCTTGACGATCTCGTCATCAGCCACGACGACGATCGAATCACCAATGGACGAGAGATAATCCTTGAAATCCATCTCCTGCTTGATGTTGAAGGGCTTGTTGAGCATGATCAAAAACTGTGTACAGTAACAGAACTTAATCTCTGCATTAGCCTGCGCTTCGATATTGGAAGTCATTGCGCCTGTTTTGGACGCCGCCTTGGCAGGAATGTCTAGAGAAAGATCGATCTCCTTGCCGAGAAATGCGTCGAAAGCGCCTTTGAGTACCTCCACGAGTCCCTGTCCGCCGGAATCGACCACACCAGCCTGCTTTAACACAGGAAGCATTTCGGGTGTCTGCGCCAGAACAGCGTCGGCTTCTTTTATGACTTCGCCGATAAAGACCTCCAGATCTTTCTCTCCTGCCATCGCGAGGTCGCCCGCTCTCTTCGCAGCACCTTTCGCAACCGTCAGAATCGTTCCTTCCTTTGGTTTCATGACAGCCTTGTATGCCGTCTCCACAGCCTTGTCACAAGCGGAAGCCAGAATCGCCACATTGATCTCATCGTATTCTTTGATAACTTTTGTAAATCCCCTGAAAAGCTGTGACAAGATCACACCGGAATTCCCCCGTGCGCCCCTCAAAGAACCTGATGATATTGCTTTTGCGAGAGAAATCATATCGGGCTCGGCTATGGCAGCTACTTCTTTGGCTGCGGACATGATCGTCATAGACATATTGGTGCCGGTATCACCATCCGGAACAGGAAAGACATTCAGCTCGTTGATCCATTCTTTTTTATGCTCCAAATTTTTTGCTCCGGCAAGAAACATCTTTGATAGCATTTTAGCATCGATTACATTTAATCCCACTTCAGAAATCCTCCTTAATCAATCACTCGAACGCCTTCAACAAAGATGTTGATCTTTTCGATTTCGAGACCTGTGAAATTTTCGACTTTGTATTTTACATTGCTGATCAGATTGTCACATACCGTAATAATACTAACACCGTACGCCACAATAACGTGAAAATCGAGAATCAATTTATTATTGACAATATTGACTGATATTCCGTGAGTGATGCTCTCCTTCATGAGCAGCTTCACCAAACCGTCCTTCACGTTCACTGAGGCCATTCCGACGATCCCGAAGCATTCGACAGCAACACTTCCCGCATACTGGGCAATAACCTCAGGATCAATATAGATATTACCCATGTGGGTATTCATAGATCCTTTCATAGAAATCCTCCTTTTATTTTTATATCACAATATAAAATAAAAATATTAATGTTAATATTATAACCGTTTTTTGGAAAAAAGGAAACAAATATTTTAATAGAATTTCCAACATTTATAAAAAGTTATTTTTTTTATAAAAAACAACTTGCCAAATACTGTTTTTTCTGATAAAATACTACTGTTGTGAGTCGAATGACTTAGTTTAGTCGAGGAGGTGCTAACGATGGCAAAGTGTGATATTTGTGGCAAAGGCGTTCATTTCGGTAATAACGTAAGCCATTCTCATAGAAGATCCAATGCGATTTGGAATTCCAATGTAAAAAGAGTAAAATGCAAAGTGAACGGAACTGCTAAGAGAATGCATGTGTGCACAAGATGTCTGCGTTCCGGATCTGTTGAACGCGCATAGTAAAGAGAGCATGATCGATCAGAAATAATAAAAAAAGAGGCGTCATGCTTCTTTTTTTATGCAAATTTATACAGTTTTTCATATAGTTGCAAACTTTTGCCGGCATATATTTCTGCCGACATGCTTTCTAGTACCTATGTGCACAAAACAAACCGGTACTATCTAACTCTCATAGTACCGGCTCTTTAAATTTTCATATTCCGTCTGGATCAGCAGCAATGTCTTGGTATCACCGCATTTATTGTCCGGGTGAAAGATCTTCAGCAGTTCCTTGTACCGCTTCCTCAAAGCCATATCGTTATCGACACCCCTGAAAAAGCTTGTACAATCATAGGCGCCTGATTCATATGACTGGTGTACAGGCTTGGGACCAGACATCTTCTGACGCCTGTATTTGCTTTTCTCATGTTCAAAATTCAGACGTTCACATTCTAATGCCTTTCTGTCGAGTGCAAGCTGCTGATAAGCATCCTCGATAATCTTCTGTTTTTTGGCTATAAAAATCTCGTTGTCGTCAAACCGCTTCTTGATTATCTTTTCGCGCACTTCAAGTGCATTTTTCTCCCGCTCCAGTTTCCTTTTCAGATCCTGAAGCTCACGGTTAAGCTCTTGCAGCTCGTCCCTCTTTGCCTGAATTCTGACCTGCTCCTGAAACATCCAGGTTTTCATCTTTTTGATGTCATCCGGTGCCTCAGCCTTCATGAGCTCCTCATCAAAATCCAACATTTTAATCTACTCCCTTTTTGAAATCGACACAATACTTCATGTTATCACGGTTTTCATAAAAGTTTTATTTACAGTCAAATAGATAATACCCTGAAATAATAAAAATTGCAATAAGTATCAGCCCGATCCATGTATTGCCGATGACCAGCATAAAGAGCATGCCGATCGCGATCCAAAACAAGGTATAACCTATAAGCTTACACATAACCATACACCCCGGCACATCTTTATTTATTATATGCGCGGTGCAAATCCTTTATTAGCACTTTACCGTTTCCTTACTTATTTTCCGGAAAGGCTGTACTGATCACCTCATCGTCACTAGGTATATCTTCTTTTGAGGAAGTAAAGCGATCGATGAGATCGGGCACCATGTCAATGATCTTATTGACGGTATCCTGATTCTTGATATTGACAAGCCTTACCTGACCGTTCTTGATCACAAGCACAGCGCTGGGAGACATTTTTCCGGTCATACCGCCGGCTCCGCCATTTTTCTTTTCCTGGGAAGAAGCACCTGCCCCGACACCAAAGGTCACATCAACTAAAGAGATCGGAAGAGCACACGTCTGAACTCCAGTCACTGA
>CAJUQU010000312.1 GCA_910588595.1 uncultured Lachnospiraceae bacterium
CGACAGCTGAAATAAAATTTTTACAGTATAATAAAGGAAAAGTTGAGCTATGGATATCATTTTAAAGCTAAAAGAAGAACTAAATGTAGAAAAATGGCAGGTGGAAGCTGCCGTCAAACTGATAGATGAGGGAAACACTATTCCATTCATCTCCAGATACCGCAAGGAGGTTACGGGCTCACTCAATGACGAAGTGCTGCGAAACCTCAATGAGAGGCTTGGGTATCTCAGAAATCTGGAGGAGAAAAAGGAGCAGGTACTTGGAAGCATCGAGGAGCAGGGAAAGCTCACAGAGGAGCTGAGAACAAAGATCCTTGCGGCGGAGACCATCGTTGCTGTTGATGACCTGTATCTTCCGTACAGACCAAAGAGAAAAACGCGCGCCAGTGTCGCGAAAGAGAAAGGTCTTGACGGGCTGGCGGACATTATCCTGGCACAGGAGACAACAAATCCGCTGACTGCAGAGGCAGAGAGATATGTGAGTGAGGAAAAGGGCGTAAACAATATAAAAGAAGCACTGCAGGGAGCCATGGATATCATCGCCGAAACAATATCAGACGAGGCTGAATTTAGAACATATATTCGACAGGCAACCTTTGAGGAAGGAAAGATCACAAGTACTGCGAAGGACGCAAAAGCGCAGAGTGTGTATGAAATGTACTACAATTTTGAAGAGCCTGTCAGTAAGGTTGCCGGACACAGGGTTCTCGCATTGAACAGGGGAGAGAATGAGAAGATTCTCACGGTAAAGATCGAGGCACCTACCGAGCGCATTATCCGTTTTCTGGAGAAGAAACTCATTACGAAAGACAATGAAAATACGACACCGGCACTGCAGGAGACTATTGCGGACAGCTACAACAGGCTGATCGCACCCGCGATCGAGCGCGATATCAGAAACGAGCTGACTGAGAGGGCAGAGGACGGGGCGATCACAGTGTTTGGAAAGAACTTAGAACAGCTCCTTATGCAGCCTCCGATTGCAGGGAAGATCGTTCTTGGATGGGATCCTGCATTCCGGACAGGGTGTAAACTTGCCGTGGTGGACGCGACGGGCAAGGTACTGGACACGAAAGTTATTTATCCGACTGCGCCCCAGAACAAGGTTGAGGAGGCGAAAAAGGAGCTGAAGAAGCTGATTAGCAAATACGGTGTGAGCCTGATCTCTGTGGGCAACGGCACTGCGTCGCGCGAATCCGAACAGGTTATCGTGGAGTTGATCAAGGAGCTTGACACGCCGGTCCAGTATGTCATCGTAAACGAGGCGGGGGCTTCGGTCTATTCGGCAAGCAAGCTCGCGACAGAGGAATTTCCGAACTTCGATGTGGGACAGAGAAGTGCGGCATCCATCGCAAGGCGTCTGCAGGATCCGCTGGCAGAGCTTGTCAAGATCGATCCGAAGTCCATCGGTGTGGGACAGTACCAGCACGACATGAATCAGAAAAAGCTCAGTGAGGCGCTGAACGGCGTCGTGGAAGATTCCGTGAACAAGGTCGGAGTGGATCTGAACACAGCGTCCGCATCGCTGCTGGAATATATCTCAGGCATCAACAAGACCATAGCCAAAAATATTGTGGATTACAGGGAGACCAACGGGAGATTCCGCAACAGAAAGCAGTTGTTGAAGGTCGCGAAGCTCGGACCGAAGGCATATGAGCAGTGTGCAGGTTTTATGCGCATTCTCGACGGTGACAATCCATTAGATGCCACAAGCGTGCATCCAGAGTCCTATGATGCGGCGCTAAAGCTTCTAGAAAAACTCAATATTTCCATGGATGATCTCAAAGAGATACAGAAAAAAGCAGCTTCCGCCAAGACAGTGAAACCGGAAAAACAGACCAATGTCAAAACGAAAAGCAGCAAAAAGCAGAATATTGTTATCAAGAACACCAATACTGCTATGGGAAAAGCGCTCGCAGCAGCAATGGGCGGCGTGACGCTCGACGCACCACAGCCCCAGGGCACGAAGACGGAAAATTCTGAACCGCAGGCAGCGTCAGGCGGACTTGAGAAGCGCGTCAAGGACAAGAAGAAGATGGCGCAGGAACTAGGGATCGGTGAGATCACACTGACAGATATTCTCAAAGAGCTTGAGAAGCCGGCAAGAGATCCGCGAGAGAATATGCCAAAACCGATTCTCAGGAGCGATGTCCTTGAAATGAAGGACTTAAAGCCAGGGATGATCTTGAAAGGAACTGTGCGAAACGTCATTGATTTTGGGGTGTTTGTAGATATCGGGGTCCACCAGGACGGGCTAGTGCATATTTCCCAGATCACCAACAAATTTATCAAACATCCGCTAGAGGCAGTCAGCGTGGGGGATATCGTGGATGTGAAAGTGCTTGATGTAGATCTGTCAAAGAAGAGGATATCCCTTACAATGCGGCTTGACCAGGATGACAAAAAGAATGTCTGATCAAGTGCCGCAATGGAAAATAAATGATATATCAAAGAAAAGGAGAACGTCGTCATGAAGATCAATTTACAGGGAGTTACGGCTAACGCCAATCGAAAGAAGTGGGCGGAAAAAGGCTATACCCTGCCGCAGTATGACATAGCGCAGGTGATGAAGGCAACAAAGGAGAATCCCTTGTGGATTCATTTCGGGGCTGGAAATCTGTTTCGCGCATTTCACGCGGTCATCGCACAGAACCTGCTGAATGCAGGAAAACTCGACAGGGGAATCCTGGTGGCAGAAGGATTTGACTATGAGATCATAGAGAAGATGTATGCGCCGCACGACAACCTCGGAATTGCGGTGACTTTGAAAGCGGACGGAACGATTGCCAAAGAAGTGGTAGGAAGCATCGCGCAAGCCCTTCCGCTTGATTCCGCAGACAAACTGGCGTTTGCGAGGCTGAAAGGTGTTTTTGCAAATGACTCCTTACAGATGGCGACATTCACGATCACGGAAAAAGGCTACAGCCTGACAAATGCAAAGGGCGAACTGCTGTCTGACGTGGCGGAGGACTTCGCTGCGGGACCGGAGCAACCGGTAAGCTATATGGGAAAGGTAACGGCGCTGCTGTATGCGCGGTACTGCGCAGGCAAAAAACCGCTTGCCATGGTGAGCACGGATAATTGTTCCCACAATGGGGACAAACTGTATGCGGCAGTATCAGCGTTCGCAGCAGCGTGGGCAGAAAACAAGAAGGCGGATGCAGGTTTTCAGCAATATATTGAGTCGGAAAAAGTCTCTTTTCCGTGGAGCATGATCGACAAGATCACGCCGAGACCAGACGCATCGGTGGAAAAGATCCTGCAGGAGGATGGTGTGCAAGAACTCGAACCAGTCATCACTTCCAAGAACACGTACGTGGCGCCGTTTGTCAACGCGGAGGAGACAGAGTACCTGGTGATCGAGGACGATTTTCCGAACGGCCGTCCAAGGCTGGAGGAAGGCGGGGTCTTGTTTACAGACCGTGCGACAGTGGATAAAGTGGAGAAGATGAAAGTATGTACCTGCCTAAATCCGTTGCACACCTGCCTTGCTGTTTTCGGCTGCCTGCTCGGCTACCAGAAGATCTCCGACGAAATGCAGGACCAGGAGCTCGTGAGGCTGGTGGAACAGGTAGGATATCAGGAAGGGCTTCCTGTAGTGGTCAACCCAGGCATCTTGAATCCCAAAGAATTTATCGACACTGTCTTGAAGATACGTGTCACCAACCCGTTTATGCCGGATACGCCCCAGCGGATTGCCACAGATACTTCGCAGAAGCTGGCGATCCGCTTCGGAGAGACCATCAAGGCATATCAGGCGGATGAAAATCTAAAAGTAGATGACCTGCAGATGATACCGCTTGTCCTTGCAGGGTGGCTTCGGTATCTGATGGCAGTGGATGACAGTGGGGAAGCGTTTGAGCCAAGTTCCGATCCGCTCCTCGAGACGCTGCGCCCACAGATGGCAAAACTCAAACTAGGTGATACGCAGGTGGAAGATATAATAAAGCCCATCATGGAGAATGACAGTATATTTGGTGTAAATCTCTATGAGGCAGGCATAGCGGACAGGGTGTGTGGTTATTTCGTGGAATTGAACGCAGGCGCAGGGGCAGTCCGCAGGACATTGAAAAAATATTTAACACCGAAAACTCCTTAATCCGTTGTGGAGGAATACCGGGTCCGCAGTAAGGAAGGAATCGAGCGGCTGGTGAACCTGATCAGTCTGTCCTATAGCACCATGCCCCTGCTTCCTTACAGCGATGAACCCTTTTGCGGGTATCAGTCCGCCAGCAAATCCAGGCAGATATCATTTTGTGTAGTTTCGGAAGATTTCTCGAAACGATTAAAAATGGTTCTGCCCTATATCTTGTTATTGATTTTAGTAAAGCGGAGCAGGATTCTGCAGCATCTGATGAAGATATTACGAATCTTTCCAAAAGACTGATTGAACAGAATAAAGAGGCTTATGTTCCTTGTACTGTCTCCTAAGTTCTTCAAGTGTGTTCACTTTTTTTAAATACTTCATATCTCATGACCTCCTATCCTTGAACTTGATCCAGCCTGTCGAACATTTTCTTGTTACTTTTCCATCACTGTCGACTAATTGATTCAACTGCCGACGTGGTACTACTATTCTTTGAATACCTCTCAGAAGAAAAATTATACCCTTTAGGCACATCAGATGAATATGTCACAGCACCTTATGAAGAATACCCCATTACGATATGCGGTCAGACAGTTATCCTCACCAATAGGGAGCTTGCCGCTGCCCTGT
>CAJUQU010000313.1 GCA_910588595.1 uncultured Lachnospiraceae bacterium
AAACAGCAGCCGGAGACCGTGGTGGAAGCTGCGATCTTTCCGGCGGACGCGGAGGTGCAGGAGCTGGTCTGGAAGGTGGTGAACGACGGCGGGATCGAGGTGAATCATGCCTGTATTGCGGACGCGCGGGAGCCGGGGGCGGACAGCCGGCTGCGGACGCGGGTGACGGTGCGCGCGCTGGGAGATGGCGCTTTTCGTGTGCGCTGTATGGCGAGGAACGACGAGGGCAGGATCACGCTGATATCCCAGCTGGAAATGGAGGCTGCCGGGCTGGGGTGCTGCTTTCTTGATCCCTACCGTTTCATCAGCGCCGGACTCTGCTCAGATACCATCGGGGAGATCGGGAACGGGAACGAGAAGGGGATCGCCACGGCGCGGGACGGGCGCAGCGGCGTCGTTTATGAAAATATCGATTTCGGCGGCTTTGGCTCCGACGAGATCACCATGCCCGTCTTTGCCCTGTCCGGGGAAGCCTATCCGATCGAGATATGGGTCGGACACCCTGAGCGGGAGGGAAGCCGGCTGTTGGACACCGTGGTCTACCAGAAGCCGTCGATCTGGAACACCTATCAGGAGGAGCGGTGGAAACTTCCCGAGCGCATAAAAGGAATCGTGACGCTGGCATTTTGTCTGAACGCGAAAGTCCATATCAAGGGATTTTGTTTTACAAGGCAGCGCAGGGGCTATATGTATCTGACCGCGGCGGAGGCGGACAGGATCTATGGGGACAGCTTTCATGTAGCAGGAAAGCGGGTTCTGGAGATCGGAAACAATGTGACGCTGGAGTACCGGGAGATGGATTTCGGCGAGGCGGGGACTTCGGATATCACGATATGGGGAAATACGCCCCTGCAGACAAACGAGATCCATATCACATTTACGCCTGATACAGAGGAGGGCGGCGCGGCGCAGGAGTACATCATCCAGTTTGACGGGGGAAAGGCAGCGCGGGGAGAAGTGGTGAGGCAGGTCTTTCCGGGGATATGTTTTGCCGGAAAGGGAAAACTTGCGTTTCTGTTCCTGCCCGGAAGTGATTTTGATCTTGAGGCATTTGAGTTTGGGGAAAAGCGTTGATGCAATGATACGGATCGCGGTCGAATAACATACGAGCATGTCAAGAGCTGTGGGGTCAATATTGATCTGCAGCTCTTTTGCAGTCAAGAACCGACTGTTTGAGGACAGTTTGGTATTTGGCTTCTGAATAGTGACTTGAAAATGACCTGAAATTTGCTATAATTAATATATTCGTGTAAAGAGGATGTTTGCGAGAGTGACGGGGGATGGGAAGGATGGGAGTGCGAGAAAATAAATGCAAAATATTTATCTGTTCTATGTTGTGCAGCCTGTCTTTTTGTGCATGTGATCGGGATATGGAGGTGCAGCCAGAGAGTGCGGTAATGCAGTCGGAAGCTGTGACAGGATCATGGGAAGAGGAGACAGCCATGGCAGGGGAGGTATTTGTCCTGCCGGATCTGTCCGGAGCCGAAAACGCCGACGAGGTGCTGGCGCTGCTCATAGAGGACGAGGGCTTTCGGGAGTGCGTGCGCTACAGTGATATGGAGATAGAGGATGATTCTGCGCCGGAGTCCATCCTCAGGATGATGGCGGAGTGCGAGAGCCTCGTACTGCGCGAGGCGCCATACGGCAGGGCGATCTGCTCGCTGGAATCCCTGTCGCTTTTCCCGAATCTGAGACAGCTTGTGATCGATATCAGTGAATGGAATGACTCGGCGATCGAGGATTTTACACCCATCGCGCAGCTGTCTGGACTGGAGCAGCTGTATGTCAGCTACGGGAAGGAGCAGACGATCGATCTGTCCTTCATAGGCGGCATGCGCGGGATCACGGAATTGTACCTGACACAGTGCGATATCGCGGATCTCTCGTTCCTGGAACAGATGCCGCAGCTGCAGCGCCTGTCGCTGTACGGGACGCCGGTGGCGGATCTGGCAGTGCTGGAAAATCTCACGGAACTGGTCGAACTGTCGCTTGCCGGCAATGAGAACGCAGAACACATGGAGGTGGTCGGGACGCTCACCAGGCTGCAGGATCTGGGGATCCAGTACTGCGGGATCGAGGATATCCGCTTTCTGAGCAGGCTGACAGACCTTCGGGGTCTGAACTTAAACGGCAACGCGGTCAGGGATATCACGCCGCTTGCGGGGCTTGTAAAGCTGGAGCGTCTGGGGCTGTCCGAAAACGGCATCAGCGATATCTCGGCGGTTGGCGGGCTGGTCGAGCTGTTTGATCTGGCGGCGGACAAGAATGAGATCAGGGACATCTCTGCGCTTGCAGATCTGCCGCGCCTGAACCAGGCAGGGCTGTCGTACAACCACATTGAAGATTTCTCGCCGCTTGCGGGAAAGAAAGAACTGATGTACGTGGCAGTGTCCGGAAATCCTGCAAAGAGCATCGCGTCCGTCTGGGAAGTTCCGATGCTGTTGTTTACAGATACCGGGGTATCGGAGGAGGATGAGACGTGGATCGCGGACTGGCTGAAAGAGAACTATCCCGAGGCAGGGGAATTTGAGTGCATTGACTTTGTCCGGGGGGATCTGAATGATGACGGGCTTGAGGATATTGCCTTTGTGGTGGACAGCGATGCCTTTGCTGTGAACATGGATGATTTTCCGCGCCGTCTGTTTGTCCTGCTGCAGCGAAAGGACGGCTCGTGGCAGGCGGTTGAAGAGCCTCCGTCACTGCCTGGCAGTACCGCCGGCGGAATGCGCGGCGATCCTTATTTTGGCGCGTTCATGGAGCCGGGGCATCTGGTGATCAGGACCGGCTGGGGGAGCAGCTCCGGCAGTGTGGTGACGACCGTCTATGAGTATCGGGACGGCAGCCTGGCGCCTGTAAAGACAATTTGCGCGTCGGATTACAACTATGCGGAAGGTTATGATGTGCGGGTGGAGGATGTGCAGACCGGCATGTGGAGGCGCTATGTGATCGCGATGGACGGCTACCGCATGGTCCGCGTGGATCTGGAGGACGCAGCGCACCCGGCGCATGAGGCGTTTCCTGACATCGACCTGTTTGATATGTCGTACCATGTCTACAGCGATAAGCTCCCGACACAGATCACCGCACCGGAAGCGCTGGACCGCGTCTGTGCAGCACTCGCGACAGATCGGGCAGAGCGGCGGGAACTTCCGTATGAGGACTGGCAGAAGGCGGGATATGAGCTGCTGGTGGGCGTGGCACTCCCGGACTATTACTATGTGTTGTCAGATACGGATTACATTTATTACGATAAAATAAAGAGAGAGCGCGACGGGACGCTGTATCATATTCTTTATATGAATGAGGAAGATGAACGAAAAGAGATCCTGCTCAATGATATCACCGGGGAGATCCTGGACGCGGAGTGACGTGAGCGCAGAGCGCCGCGCGGAGGTAAGGTATGGCTGAAAACGATTCGTATAGCATTTCGTATAGTGAAAATACAGTACACAGGGTCGCGATCCTGTCAGACACACACGGTCTGCTCCGCCCTGAGATCAAGGAGATTCTAAAGACTTGCGAGGTGATCCTGCACGGCGGGGACATCAACAGTCAAAAGATCCTGGACGAACTCAGGGAGATCGCGCCGGTGTATGTGGTGCGCGGCAACAACGACAAGGAGTGGGCGGCAGCGCTCGACAACGAGCTTGACATCACACTGTTCGGGCTGCGGATCTGTATGGTGCACAACAGGAAACACCGAAGATCAGACTTGAGCAAAACAGATCTGTTCCTCTATGGTCACTCCCACAAATACGAGGAGAAGATCATGGACGGCGTGCTGTACCTAAATCCAGGCAGCTGCGGACCGAGACGCTTCCGGCAGCCTGTGACGATGGCGGTCCTCGAGATCGAGGAGGGATCCGGGAAATGGCAGATACAGAAGATCGATCTGACAGAGGGCGGCGAAGCGAGGGATAACAGACCGCCCCGGGGGATCAGCGAGGGGAATCTCAGATCTACGGTGGAGACGATCGTCAGGGAGATGCGCGCGGGGCGCAGTGTGGGCAGGATCGCAGAAAAACTGGATGTGGACGGCGAGTTTGTGGAGCAGGTCTGCCGCATCTATATGACGCACCCGGGCGTGGACGCGCAGGGGATCGTGGACAAGATGGAGGTCAGTGCCCTGTTTGAGAGGAGATTATGATCAATCGGCTGTTGGGAATGATATACATATTGATGAAACAGGGAACCGTGACCGCCGCGGAGCTGTCGGAGCGCTTTGAGGTCTCTGTGAGGACGATCTACCGCGACATGGACACGCTGAGTGCCGCCGGTATACCGATCTATGCCAAAAAAGGGAAGAACGGCGGGATCTGCCTGACTGAGCAGTTTGTGCTGGACAAGATGCTGATCACAAAGGAGGAACAGCAGGAGATCTTGTCGGGGTTGATATCGCTCAGGGAGACCCGGGCGGAGGGGGAGGAGAATATCCTGCAGAAGCTCGGGGAATTTTTCAAGACAGATCCCGTCGACTGGCTCGCTATCGATCTGTCCGACTGGAGCGGGAGCAGAAAACAGCTCTATGAGGACATCAAGGATGCGGTGTTAGAACGGCGGCTGGTGCGGTTTGACTACTATGGGAAGATGGGGGAGATGAGCCGGCGCACGGTCGAGCCGGTACAGCTGCTCTTCAAAGAGTACACATGGTATCTCAGAGCGTTCTGCAGGGAGCGGAACGCATGGCGGATCTTCAAGCTATT
>CAJUQU010000314.1 GCA_910588595.1 uncultured Lachnospiraceae bacterium
GGGCAAAGGCATAAAGGGCAATGCCTTACGTCGACTGAATGCGGTGCAAATATCATGCAAAGTGGTGATACAGATGGCGGGAATGATTTTTCAAACACGCTCACGGACATCGCACTATGCTGCGAAGTCCGTGAGAAAGCATAGCGGCCTAGATGCATCAAGCCACGGTACATGGCTATGACATCCGCAAAGCGGTTTTTGCATGGATTGATGCTTGTAACAGGAAGCCGAAGACTGAACTGTTACTATTGAAGAAGTGCAAACACGCTCCAGAGCATGTTTGCCTGCCTGGGAGGATTCTGTTGCGTACGGGCAGGCGATATGGTATACTGAGGACACAAACGGGAAAGGAAGCATACTTTATTGGAAATACAAGACAATATACAATGGCATCCCGCATTCTGCTCCGCCGTGGAGCTGGAATTGCGGGAATACAAGAAATACCTGACCTATGAGCGGGAACATAATCTGGGCAGAATGCCCCTGAAAATAGACCTGCTCATCATCAAAAAAAGGCGCGACGTCATCATCAAAAACGACATTGCCGATTTCTTTCTCGGGAATAATATTCTTGAATACAAATCGCCGGGTGATGATGTGAACGCCGGGACTTTTTACAAGGCGCTGTCCTACGCGTGCCTGTACAAGGCGGAGGCAGGCGCTGCCGATATCTTTGATACGGACACCACAGTTTCGATCGTCAGGGAAGAGAAGCCTGTAAAGCTGCTGACGCAGCTCGGCGAAAAGTACTCTGTGACCAAAAAGAAAGCGGGGATCTACCGCATCGACGGCATGATCTTCCCGATGCAGGTCCTTGTGACGAAGGAACTTGCCAGGGAATCCCACGTGTGGATCACGTCTCTGACACGGACGCTGAGCAGGGATGATGCACGGGAGCTTCTCGACAACTGTGCGGAGCTTGGCAGCGACGAGGACAGAAGAAATGCGGATTCCGTCGTCAATGTGGCATCGGAGGCAAATGTAGAACTGTTTAAGAAAATGATACAGGAGGGTGATCAAATGTGTGAGGAATTGAAGGAACTGCTGGCGCCTGAGATTGTGGAATTTAAGATACGTCTGGCGGAGCAGAATGCAAAACTGGCAGACAAGGATGCATTGCTGGCAGACAAAGATGCGAAACTGGCAGACAAAGATGCGAAACTGGCAGACAAGGATGCATTGCTGGCAGACAAAGATGCGAAACTGGCAGACAAGGATGCATTGCTGGCAAATAATGCTGCGGAGATCACAAAACTCAAAAAGCTGCTTGCAGAAGCCGGAATAAAGGAATAAAGAGCCATGAATGGGGGACTGTGTAAATAGTCCCCTTATTTATGCATACTCCCTCCAGTCAGAACATAGAATCGTGAACCACCTGTTTCGCACCATTGCGCCGTTAAAATTTCTAGACGATGCCATCGCCGTCGAAATTTTGCCTAGAGCGTGTCAGCGCAGGCCGACAGGTGCCCATTGTCCCCTGCGCGATTGTGCAGTTCTGTGCATCGAATCTTCCCGATTGTCGATGACAGATCATACGTCGGATCGAAAAAAGCTACGCGAGAGGATCATCTGATCACCACAATATTAAAGCGTTTTACAGATCAGAAGCAATGATTTTATAACAGTTCCTAAATGAAAAATCCCTTCTTGACAACGTCGCTATATGTCTGTATAATAAATTATACAATCGTATAAGGAGGCATTGATCCATGGGAAACACACGAAAGAAGCTGGGGGAAGCCGAACTGGAAATCATGCAGGTAATCTGGGACAGTGGCAGCGCTGTAACTTCAAATCATATTTTGAGGCAGCTGCAGGGACGAAGGCAATGGCAGCTTTCCACGCTGATGACATCATTGTCAAGGCTGGTTGATAAAGGATTTGTCAGCTGTGACCGCTCCACGGGAAGCAATCTGTATTCTTCCATCATTCCGGAAAATGAATACAAGACCGGAGCGAGCAGGCATTTTCTCGAAAAGCTGTACAACAATTCGATAAAGAGTATGATAGCGTCACTGTACAGCGATAAGGCGATTCAGGACGCTGACATTGAGGAACTCAGAAACTTTTTAGACGAATTGGAGGATGAACATTGACTGCGCTATTTTTGTCTTTTTTGACGCTCTCACTGTCTATCGGAGTACTGGTGTTTGCACTGATCCTGCTCACACCGCTTTTTAACATGCGATACGCAGCCAAATGGAAATATTTTATCTGGATATTTCTGGCACTGCGGTTACTGATCCCCCTTGGCGGAGGCAGTCAGTTTGTCACCGACAGGCTGTCGCAGACGGGAACGTACGTCATGTCTGGAGCGATAAAAGCAAACGCTTCGGCGGACGCAGCGTACAGACCGATCATGGTCGAGATACCGAAACAGATGACCACGCCGATCACTGTGCAGAATGCATCACAGTCCGGGGACAGCGATGCTGAGATCAATATCACACTGCTTGACATTGTAGCGTTTGTATGGATGGCAGGCAGCCTGATCTTTTTATCCATACATTTCATCAGCTATTTCCATTATAGGCGTCAGGTGATGAAAACAGGCAGATTGACGGAAGATGACCATATTTTAAGTCAGATCCTGGATCTGAAACGTGAGCTGCACATCAGCCGCTCGGTGCCGGTGATCGAGTACCGCGACGCTGAAAGCCCTATGATCATGGGATTTTTCAAGCCCATTCTGATCCTGCCGAAAGAGCAGTACAGCCCGGATGAACTGTATTTTATCTTAAAGCATGAGCTGGTTCATCTAAAACGGGGAGATACCTATCTGAAACTGCTATTTGTAACAGCGAATGCCGTTCACTGGTTCAACCCGCTGATCTGGCTCATGCAGAAGGAAGCTGTCATTGACATGGAACTGTCCTGCGATGAAAGAGTCACCCAGAACATGGGTTATGCCGTGCGCAAAGCGTACACGGAAGCCCTGCTGTCCATGCTCCACAAGCGGTGTGGCAGGAAAGCTGTACTTTCAACGCAGTTTTATGGAGGAAAAGAGATCATGAAAGTTCGTTTTCGCAATATCTTAAAAAAACAAAAGAAGAACGGGATCCCCATTTTGATCTGTGCAGTTGTCCTGACGATCAGTTTAGGGACACTGGTAGGATGTTCAGTCACAAAGGAAGACACTGCAAATGCGGATGCAGAAAATCAAAGTACAGAAAATGCGTCAGTCTCGCAGCAGACAGATGTTCTTGAGCCAGATATTCAGGCGGAGGATCAGATGCAGCAGGTTTCCGCTGCTGATCCGTCTGAGGGTGATGATGCATTGCAACGTACATACATACTCACTTTCCTGAAAGAAGGGGAAGGGGAATACAAACAGGCGACGCTCGCAGTTGGCGATGGATATTCCATCTATCTGCCCGACGGTGAATGGCAGCAGTCTGACACTGATATGTGGACAGCGACAGTGAACGAACAAGTTCGCCTCTGGGTAACGTATTATGAGAACAACACGATCGAGATGGTCGGTCAGGAATTGACAGACGATGGCTATGTGACAGAGGAGGATGGCAGCCGGAAGAAACAGGAAGGGGATCTGTTGCTCCATGCACTGCTCAAACAGGCTGAGAGCGACGTATGGGGTGTATTCTATTGTTATCCGGCTGAAGCCGAAGAAGGCTGGGGCAGGGAACTGCCTGTGATCGCAGATACTTTTGCAGTATCCCTCGGGGCAGCCCGGATGAACAATGACAGTGCCGACGAATATCTGCAGACCAAGGACTGTGAAGAGATCAGAAATATCATGAACGAGTTTGCCTCAGCGTACTTTGACGGCAATGCTGACACCATCCAGACCTTCCTCGCAAGTACCTATAACGAACAGATCGAAATCTACGAGAGCGCAGGTGAAGTCAGTGACCTGACTTTAAAGGGATTGTCCGATACCGACGAGAAAAAGATCGAGAACGGAAACTATGTTGTCTCCAGCGAATTCAGGGACAGCTGCTATGAAGATATGTTCCTGTATCTGACATGTATGCTCAGCAGACAGGAGGATAGCTGGAAGATACAGTATTACGGTGTGGAGGGATAGATCCCGAGGGTAAATGTGTAATCCGATAAAAGGAAAGAGAATCCATACAATCCTCTTATCGGGTGAAGACAAAAAATCTGCAAAACACAAAACGATGCTGTCAGATACTTTTGGAACTGGACGAAAATGCACAACAGAATCTAACACAGACGCAGAAACTTTTGGCGTCAGCAAGCCGCCCTCATCCTGTTCGATCCGTTCAACCTCATATTTCCATACAATCGAGTAGGGGAATGACCTTCTCCCCTACTCGCGCGCCGGGCACCCGTCAGCTTTGGCTGACATTCTTCCTCTGGGTGCCCGCGTGCATAAAAATAGCCCGCACTACAGAACTTAAAGCAGGGATCAACAAATGACGCCATCATGACGGACAATCTGAACAAATGGTTGTTTTTCAGTAAACCCGCTCAAAAATCTTTCTCGTTATGAGTGATCAGTATTTATCAAACAGGGGTCATCGGCAAGGACGATTTACAATTCAGCTGTTCTACATTTCACCTTCCCCACAATATAGCTGTGAAAAGATAATCAATCGACAATGACTTGTTGAGAATTTTTTGTCCAGTCAATAATTATGCGCTTATCATAATTATTAACCTGAATTATTCATGAGTAAATAAAAAAGCTCAGAATTGCCAAACCTTGCTCC
>CAJUQU010000315.1 GCA_910588595.1 uncultured Lachnospiraceae bacterium
ATTGTAAATGTATATGATGTCGGTGAGGAGGAAGGCGTTCACTATATCGTGATGGAGCTGGTGGAGGGCATCACACTCAAAAAATACATCGAGAAAAAAGTAAGGCTCACGACCAAGGAGGCCATCAGTATTGCGATCCAGGTGGCGATGGGGATCGAGGCGGCGCACAACAATCATATCATACATAGGGATATCAAGCCGCAGAATATCATCATATCCAAAGAAGGCAAAGTGAAGGTAACGGATTTTGGCATCGCAAAAGCAGCGTCGAGTAACACCATCACTTCCAATGTGATGGGGTCGGTCCACTATACCTCGCCAGAACAGGCAAGGGGTGGTTTTTCGGATGAGAAGAGCGATATTTATTCGCTGGGTGTCACGATATTTGAGATGCTCACAGGGCGCGTGCCGTTCAACGGGGACACGACGGTAGCCATCGCGATCAAGCACATACAGAACCCTATGCCCCTGATGCGTGATTTTGTGCCTGAGATACCGCAAAGCGTGGAAAATATTGTCATGAAGTGCACGCAGAAAAGCCCTGACAGACGGTATCAGAGTATGGCGGAGATGATAGCGGATCTAAAGCATTCCCTGATCAATCCGGATGCTGTGATCGCACAGATAGATACGGAGGACGAGGCAGGGCAGACGAAGATCGTGACGCCGCCATCAAATACGCAGAGCATTCAGGCAGCGCCGGCTCCGGAACCGATTCCTATGCCAGCGGTGCTAGATACCGTGTGGGAGGACAGGGTGCCGCGCAGAGAGATTTATGCGGACGAGGAGGAACTAGAGGCGATTCCGGATCACGGGACCCCATCACATTCAAGGAGAAAGAATAACGATCAGGTCTACAGTGATTATGATAATACAGATTCTTATGATACCCCTTACTATGAGGAGGATTACTACAGTGAGGAAGTTGTAGAGAATCCGGGACAGAGGAAGCGGCAGAAGACATCAAGATCATCAGACGATACCCGTTCGGAATCGAAAAAGACAGACAAAAAATCAGCTCAGAAAAAGAAAAAAAAGACCAAGCAAAAAAGTGGAAAAGAAAGCAGGTCAGGCAGGGAGTACGATTACTATGAGGAGGATTATACACAGGAGACTGTCAACCGGCATAATGTGCGCGATGATGGGTACGTGTATGATGACTATGACTATCCGGGCGATGCAGGAAAAAATGAGTACGATTACAATCCGAAAGCGGAGCGGCTGGCTACGGTGCTTACAGTGATCGCAGCAGTGGTCATCGGATGCATTTTGTTGTATTTTGTTGGACAGGCGACAGGAATCTTTGGAGAGATCAACGGTTTTCCGTCGCAGGGTCAGAGCCAGAGTGTTGATGTCGAGCGGGCAGTCATGCCGGAATTTGAAGGACATGATATTGACGAGGTAAAGGCAGGTCTGAATTCTGTCGGACTAGGGTGTAAGACAGCATTTATAGAGACGACACAATACGCCAAGAATCAGGTTATATCTGCAGCGCTTGAGGACGGTCAGGCAGTGCTTGCAGGCGACAAGATCCTCATGAACACAACGATCGTGCTCACCGTCAGTGCGGGTGTGGACGGCATTCATGTGCCGGCGGTCGAGGGGATGTCGGAAGCGGAGGGAACTGCTGCCTTGATGAAAGAAGGTTTTAGGGTCGTAAAGGCAGATGAGTATTCTTCGGAATTTGCAAAAGGAACCATCATCGCACAGTCTCCGGAGGGAAATTCCATAGCACCGATCGACTCAGAGGTTACGATCGTACTGAGTAAAGGCAGTGACAACGTGGAGGTCCGTATGCCGGAAGTGATAGGCAATTCAAAAGAAGCGGCAATCAGTACATTGGAGGCAGCGGGGCTTGTGGTAAATGAAGTCGCGGAAACGTACAGCTCCGAATATCCTGAAGGACAGATCTGCTATCAGAGTTATGAAGCAGGGACAAATGTCAGTGAGGGGACGGCGGTTGATCTGAAAGTAAGTATTGGAAGTGAGATCTCGACTTACAATTGTGAGTTGATGGTGCAGGCGCCAGCTGATTATATAGGCGGGGACGCGATCGTTACGCTTATGACTGCTGATGAGAGTCAGGAATTGTGGAGCAACCAGAAAGTGACAGCGTTTCCGGTATCTATCAACTTGAATAACTTTGCGAGTCCGTCCGCATACGGGATCGTGGTCATCACATATCTCAGAAATGAGGAGGAGATCGTGACCGACGCTGACGGAAACCAGACAACACAGGTAAGTCCGCAGGCGACAGTGATCAGACAGAACGTACAGTTCACAAAAAACTAAAAGGAAAGTATATGCAGGGGAAGATTATTAAGGGGATAGCAGGTTTTTACTATGTTCATGTTCCAGGCGGAGAGATCTATGCGTGCAGGGCGAAGGGGATATTCAGGAGAGAGAAGATCAAACCGCTCGTCGGCGACAACGTCGACATTGAGATAACGCATGCCAAGGACTATGAGGGGAATATCGTTGAGATTTTTCCGCGGACGAGTGAACTCATCCGTCCGGCGGTTGCCAATATTGACCAGGCGCTGCTGATCTTTGCCTTGACAAAACCGGAACCCAACTACAATCTGCTCGATCGTTTTCTGATCATGATGCGTCAGCAGGGATTGAAATGCATTTTGTGTTTTAACAAACAGGATCTCTCTGATCATATGAAAAGTCAACAAATCAATCAGATATATGAGAACAGCGGCTGCGAGATATTGTTTGTGAGTGCTGTTCAGAAGAAAGGGATCCGAGAGCTCGAGGAGGTGCTTCGCGGTAAAACCACGGCGGTAGCAGGACCCAGCGGAGTGGGAAAATCCTCCCTGGTGAACTGTCTGCAGGAAGGCACACAGATGCAGACAGGGGAGATCAGTGAGAAGATCCAGAGGGGAAAGCATACAACAAGGCATTCGGAATTGATCGCCATCTCCGAAGACACATATATTATGGACACTCCAGGATTTAGTTCATTAGCTCTGTTCGATATGGATAAAGAGAAATTGCAGGAATACTATCCGGAATTTAAGCCTTATGAGGCAGGGTGCAGGTTTATGCCGTGTGCCCACATCCGCGAACCGGTGTGCGGCGTGAGGACAGCCTTGGAGAAAGGTAGTATCAGCAGAGTCCGATATGACAATTATGTTGCATTTTATGAAGAACTAAAAGAGAAAGAAAAGAGGAAATATTAATATGAATTATCTATGTCCCTCAATACTGGCAGCTGATTTTTGGGAGCTTGGCAGGCAGGTGGAGACTGTGGAAAAAGCCGGAGCGCCGTATCTGCACATCGATATCATGGATGGAATGTTTGTGCCTTCCATCTCCTTTGGGATGCCGGTTCTGCAGTGTGTGCGGAAGCGGTCGAAGCTTTTTATGGATGTACATATGATGGTGGCAGAACCGGAACGGTATATAGAAGAATTGATCCGGCTGGGGGCAGACGGGATCACGATCCATGTGGAGGCATGTGATCGTATCCCGGAGACACTCGGCAGAATTCGCGAGCTTGGGGTGAAGACGGGCTTGGCAATCAATCCGGAGACACCTGTCAGCGCTGTCCTGCCTTATATGGAATTGGTGGATATGGTGCTGGTGATGACAGTGCATCCTGGTTTTGGCGGACAGGAGTACATTATTGACTGCATTGATAAGATCAAGGAAGTACGGCGGCTCATTGATCAAAGCTATTTTGGTGTGAAGCTCGAGATTGACGGCGGTGTGACGCTGGGAAATCTGGAGATGAACCTTGCGGCAGGTGCGAATGTGATCGTTACGGGGTCCGCAGTCTTTAAGGGCGATATTGAGGCGAATGTGCGGGAGTTTTTAAAAAGAATGTAAGAGACAGGGCATATTTGGGTTTGTGGAGTATTTGGCAGGCAGATGGCAATAATATTTTTATCGCATCAAATGAAATCGGAAAGAGAGATCATATGGAATTAAAATTTAGTGCAACGATACTTCAGAATAAAGATATGGATGCTGCCTATGTAGAAGTCCCTTACGACATCAAGGAACTTTTTGGGAAAGGGCGTCTGCTGGTCAACGCTGCTTTTGACGGAGTTCCCTACAAGGGACAGGTGGTAAAAATGGGCATACCCTGTTATATCATCGGTGTGACAAAACAGATCCGCAAGCAGATCGGTAAGAGTTTTGGTGATATTGTTGAGGTTGTCCTTCAGGAAAGAGACAGTGAGAAAACATCTATGTGGAAATGTCCTCAGTGCGGAAGAGAATTCAAGAAAAAAGGACAGAGTCATTACTGTGGTGAAAAGCCAAAGACGATAGATGAATATATCTTGAGTCAGGATGCGGATAAACAGGATGAACTACAGCATATCCGTCAGGTCCTCCACAGCGCATTACCGGAAGCGGAAGAACGCATCTTCTGGAGTATGCCGACCTACTGGAAAAATCATAATATTCTTCATTTTGCTGCTTCAAAGCAGCACATCGGATTGTATCCGGGACCTGCAGCAGTTATGCATTTTGCGGAGAACCTCCAGGGTTACAAGACCGATAAGGGAACGATCCGGATTCCTTATGGCAAGATCGATGATGTGTTGATCGAGAAGATTGCAAAGTGGTGTTGGGAAACAGGGAACCATGCCTAGAGCGTGTTTGAAAAATCATTCCCGCCATCTGTATAACGACGCCATAGCGTC
>CAJUQU010000316.1 GCA_910588595.1 uncultured Lachnospiraceae bacterium
TGAATGGTTCCGGTCTTGATTCCAATGAGGCGGAGGAGGATATCGCGCTGCTCGCAAGGACGCTGCGGGCTGTGTCAGGGCAGGCGGGGGTCAGACTGATCCTGCTGTCATCGGTGTCGGTGTACGGTGCTGTCGATGGCTGTGCGGACGAGCAGAGCGCGGTCATGCCGTCGGACGAGAGAGGGATCCACTATATGCGGGAGGAGCAGCTGGTGGAGATCTATCAGAAGCAGCAGGGGATCGATGCGGTGATCCTGCGTGCGTCACAGCTCTATGCGGAGCAGGCAGAGGAGGGACGGCGCGATTTTCTGAGTGAAGCCTTTGCGGATGTCGGGAGTGAAGGAGCAGGACAGACGCTGACGGATGACCTGATCTATCCGCTGCATGTGGCGGATCTGGTCGATGCGGTCAAGCGGGTGATGGATTATGGCAGGCAGCCGGTCTACAATGTAGCCGGAAGTTTCGGGATGTCGAGGAGACATCTGTATGAACTGATCGGTCAGAAGCTGGGCGTGGAAGTGAGGGCTTCGTGGAGCAGTGCAGACAAAACACAGTCTGTCGACAGCAGCCTGATCAAAAAGGAGCTGGAATGGACGGATTTCAGAAAATTGGAAGACTTGTTCCGGCGCGATGAGATACAGTATCAGAAAAGACAGGATAAGGATCGGACAGGGAGATCACGGAAGAGGGCGGGGAGCGCTGTGCGCAGGAGTCTGGAGAATATCGTGGTGTTTGCTGTCTTTCTGGGGCTGTATGTCGTGTGCGGTTCTCACAGTCTGTTTTCGCAGATCGACTGGATGACGATCTATATCATACTGATCTCGCTGTTCATGGGGATCCGGCAGAGTTCGTTTGCCGTTGTCCTTGCCAGCGCGGCATACCTGACAGAACAGGATCTGAGCATACTGGAGATGACAAACTTCTACTCGTATGCCGGGAGTGTTCTGGAGATCATGCAGTATGTGTTCTTTGGGCTGTCTGTCAGCTATATAACAGATATGCTGCGGGAGGAGCTGCGGGACAGCAGGCGCGAGCTTGCCCTGCTCGAGCAGGAGCACGAGGAACTGGGCAGGATCAATGAGGAGAACGTGCTGATCAAGAATGAGTACGAGGAACGTCTGTTGGACTCAAAGTCCGGATTTCCAAAGCTGTACCGTACGATCAGCCGTCTGATGGTCCTGCAGCCGGACAGGATCTTTATGGAGATCATACAGGTCATCGCGGAGATGGTACATACGGACACGGTCGCAGTGTACAGGGTAAACGGAGACAACCCGTACCTGCGCCTGATCAATGCCCTGAATGATCGGTCGACAGAGGGAGGAAAGACATGGAACATCTCCGCCTGCCCTGAGATCCGCAGTGCGCTGGCGCAGGGGAGGCTGTATCAGGGAGACATCTGGAATGGGGAACCGGCGGTGGTGCTTCCGATCATATACCAGGAACACTGCGTGGCAGCGATCATGATCAGAGAGCTTCCGTACAGCAGCCAGTCGTTATACTATATAAACCTGCTGCAGACATTATCCCTGCTGCTGCGCGAATCTGTGGGGCGTGCCCTGGATTATGAGGAATTGTCGCGGGAGGAGCGCTATATCGAGGGAACGGACATTCTGAAACCGGATGTCTTCTGCAAAAATGTTCTTCTCGCAAAGGAAAAAGCCCAGAAGCATATGGCGGAGTACTGCGTGATGGAGATCGTGTACTCGGGTGATTTCGGGGAGTGCTACAAGGAGATCTCATCGAAGCTCCGCACAACGGACTATTTTGGCGCAGACCAGGGCGGAAAGTTCTATGTCCTGCTGAACAATACAGGGACACAGGATATACCGTACTTGAAGGAACGCCTCTCGTCGGATCATGTGGAAGTGCGGCTCACGACAGCTTTTGATGAGACGGAGGAACCACAGGCGCGATAGTAGATGCCCGCATTGCGGAGAGAAGGGGCAGGCATACCAGATGGTGGCAGCATTTTTGGCAGTGAATCTAGCAGGTGCAGTGCTGTATGCACTTGTGAAAGCAGCCCGGAAGGAAAATGTGGGGGCAGCAGTGTTCTTTATCTTCCTTCCGGGATTTGGCTATATCATTTATTTTGTGCCGCGCCTGATACACAGGCTGGCTGGCAGGGAGACATACGACAGGGATTCCCTGGTGAAACGCTTTCAGATCGAACAGGCGGCAGAGCACCCGGATGTGAAGAGGGAGCTGGGCATCGTCCCGGTGGAGGATGCGATGGCGGTCAGCGGGACCGCGGAGAAAAGGGCACTTTTGCTGAATCAGCTGAAAAAGGATGTCGGTGAGAATTACAAGGCGCTCCTCGCCGCGGAGAACGATGAGGATTCGGAGTCCGCGCACTATGTGGCTGCGGCGAAGATGGAAGCCTACCGCGTGCAGCAGCAGAGGTGGATGGAGAGCTACAAAACTTACCAAAAGGATCCGGCGGATCCGGCGAACTTTCACGCTGCGTGCACGGCGCTGCGGAATCTGATCGACGGGCGCATCCTGTCTTCGAGGGAGCAGGAGATCTACAAAAAGACATACTGCGGGCTGATCGAGTCGCAGGAGCAGCGGGGCGGGAAAATGCTCTCAGGGGAGGAATACGAGGTCTATCTGGTCTATCTGGTGGAGTCGGGAGAATCGGAGAAGGCGGAGCGCATCTGGAACGGGGACCGAGAGAAGGTAAGGAGCGAGCGCTGCTATATGAAAATGATCGAGATGTACTACCGGCAAAAGGACAAGGAAAAGTTCCAGCAGTGCATGAAGGATCTCCGGGCGGATAAGCAGGTGCGTCTTTCCGCCCAGGGGCTGGAAGTTTTGCGCTATTGGATGCAGAGGGAATAAAAATGCAGTCTAAGAAAATGTTGTCTGAAAAGAAAATGCTGTCATGGAAGAGGCTGATGTATGTCATATTGATCGTGCTGGGCGTCAGCTCCGTGTTCATCGTCTATAACATCAATGAGGAGCGCGCGAAGAATATCCGCATACAAAACAGCCAATACGAGGCGCGTACATTTACAGATACACGGCAGATCGATGAGCAGGACAGACCGGCAGTCAGGCTCTTTGGGGATCCCGCGAAGGATCTGTACAGAGATATATACCAGAATACAAAACTGATGTTTGAGAGACTGCACTTTAGCGTCATTGAGGAGGACTGGCTGGAGCCAGAGCAGGTCGGCACTGATGAGCTGGTGGTATTTTGTGACGATTCTGTTGGAAGCTACACCAACCTGCAGGAGCTTGGCGGATTTGTCGCCAGGGGCGGCAGGGTGATCCTGGCGGCAGGGCTTCCGGAGGGGAACGAGGATTCCTATTTGTGGCCTCTTTTGGGGATCCGGGAGAAATCCGTGCGCGAGAATTACAATAAACTGCTCTTCGAGGAGCCTCTGCTGCCCGTCCAGAAGGATGAGATGGTATACGACGGATATAATATGTCCACGTGGCTGCAGGTTGACAACGGCGCAAAAGTGTACATGCGCGATGCCGCAAAAAAGGTTCCCCTGCTGTACACGACAGACTATCAGGATGGCAAGCTGTGTCTGATCAACGGGACATTTCTCACCGATGTCCGCTGTCTGGGACTTCTGACCGGCGCGGTCGGTGCGGTGAGCGAAGATTTTATCTATCCGGTGCTGGGTGTAAAGGCGGTGTTTCTGGATGATTTTCCGATGATAACCTTCATCAATGACAGAGTGTGTATGCGGATGTATGGCTGTTCTACCGAGAGTTTTGTCCGTGACATCGTGTGGCCGAGCTTTCAGGGAATCTCCCTGCGGACGGCTACGCCGTATACGTCCGGGATCCTCACGGTCGCATCGTCAAAGGAGAGCTTTCCTGCGATCAATGACAGCCTCTTTACGGCGATCGGCAAATCGGCGCTGCAGTATGACGGTGAGCTGATCTATATAGAAAAGTGCCTGAAAGAGGATCAGATCTGTTTTAACACGGATTTTATCACAGAGTTTGCGGAGGTTTTTCAGAATTATGACATCCGCGGCATGGCGCTGCAGACGGAATACTTTTCGGAGGAAATGCTGGATATCCCCGGGGCACAGATCCGGATCGTGCGCGGACAGCTGGGCTGGGAGGGGAACGATATCGCCTGCGGCGGGAGATATACGGTGTTTCCGGCAGCTACAACGGGAAATACCATGGAGGATGGCAATCTGTTTGCGATCTCCTCCGTGCTGGCAGCGTACGGCATGGTCTCCCATGTGTTTGATGTCAACGCGCTGATCGCGGAGGACGAAAACACGGCGTCATGGGATCAGGACAAGAGCCAGCTTGGTGTGTTTGAGGCAGATATACTAAGGCGGGTAGGCTGGCTTGACGGGAAGACGATCTCGCAGACGAGCGACGATGTGCGCAGTTATCTGAGCCTTGATTATGGCTGGGAGAGGGACGGGGAGCGCATCGAGCTTGACTGCAGCGGTATCGTGAGAGGGCAGGCGTTTTTGTATAGGACAGATCACAGGATCCTGGAAGCGCAGGGACTCACCTACGAGGAGGCAGGCAACGGGTATTACCTGCTGCGCGTACAGGAGAATCATGCGGTGATCGTGACGGAGGGGGAATAGAATATGCGTGTATGTCTGATTTGCGAAGGGTGTTACCCCTATGTTCCGGGAGGTGTTTCAGGCTGGATCCAGATGCTTT
>CAJUQU010000317.1 GCA_910588595.1 uncultured Lachnospiraceae bacterium
GATCCACAGTGTGGACTCCCTGCGCCTGGCAGAAGAAATCAGCAAGGAAGCTGTTAAAAAGAAAGTGTGTGTAAATATTTTGATAGAAGTCAATGTAGCAAACGAGGAGACGAAATTTGGGACAACGTGTGAGGAAGCAAAACAACTTGTGCAGGATATTGCAAAATTACCTAATATCTGCGTAAAAGGGTTGATGACAATAGCGCCTTTTGTAGAAAATGCTGAAAAAAACAGACCAATTTTTAGCAAATTAAAGAAATTAGCGGTTGACATTATACGCGAAAACATTGATAATATAACTATGGAAAAATTATCTATGGGTATGACGGGTGACTACATGGTAGCTGTATCAGAGGGAGCTACATATGTCAGAGTAGGGACCGGTATCTTCGGAGTAAGGCAGTATATGTCGTAAAGAAAGGAAAATGACTATGGGAGTAATGGACAAGTTTTTAGACGCATTGCATTTAAACAACGAGGAGGAGTACTATGATGATGATGATTTCTATGATGAAGGAGAGATTATAGACAACACAGTTAGAAAACCAATGAGGGTTGTCCGTGAAGAGGAAGACTTTGATGAACCGATAGAGAAGCCAAGAAAACAGTCGCAGAAGGTAACACCGATCAGAGCTGTCAAACGTGCACCTGGAAACGGTATGGAGGTATGTGTGATCAGACCGAACAGCATTGAGGATGCGAGGGAGATCACTGAGACACTTCTCGCCAATCGCACTGTTGTGTTAAATTTAGAGGGACTTGATGTTGCGATCGCACAGAGGATCATTGATTTTGCGTCGGGTTCTACATATGCGATCAATGGAAATCTTCAAAAGATATCAAATTATATTTTTATTATTACTCCTGCTTCTGTTGATATTTCAGGAGATTTTCAGGAAATCTTATCAGGAACGTTTGATGTTCCGATTTCTTCACGTGGTGTAATTTAAGATTGGATTTGGGGACAATGAAGGATAAACTTCCCATCTGTTATTAGATGGGAAGTTTTTTATGCACACGGGCACCCAGAGGAAGAATGTCATCAAACCGATAAATCGGTTCGCTGACGGGTGCCCGGCGCGCGAGTAGGGGAGAAGGTCATTCTCCTACTCGATTGCACACGGGCAAAAGAGAAGGTCATTTCCTTAACTTGACCGCACATGCCGCGTGCCATGAAGTGGAAAGGCGGGGATAGATATGTCACAGAGATTAACGATCAATATGAACAATAAACCGATCTATGATATTGTATATGAACAGGATTTTAACAATCTGGTTCAGGAGCTGGAGCCGTTTGGGATCCGCGAGAAGAAACTCTGCATTATCACAGATTCAAGGGTGAAAGGCTTCTATGCAGATGAGGTGCGCAGTTTATTGCAGGGAAACTGCGGGGAAGTCTTTGTCTATGATTTTCCAAATGGAGAACAGAGCAAAAATCTGGATACTGTGAAGAATATTTATCAATTTTTGATACAAAATAAGTTTGGGCGCAAAGATATGCTTCTGGCGCTCGGCGGCGGTGTGGTCGGTGATATGACAGGTTTTACTGCTGCCACGTATCTGAGGGGTGTTGATTTCGTACAGATTCCAACGACACTGTTAGCGCAGGTCGACAGCAGTATCGGCGGCAAGACAGGCGTGGATTTTGACCAGTACAAGAACATGGTAGGTGCTTTCTATATGCCGAAACTTGTGTATATGAATGTGGCGACACTCAAGACACTCGACGACAGACAGTACTATTCCGGCATGGGAGAAGTACTGAAACACGGACTGATCAAGAGCGCACCGTTTTATGAGTGGATTATCGAAAACATGTATGAGATTCATGACAGAAATCTGGATATTTTGGAGGATATGGTATATAAGAGCTGTACCTGCAAGAAGATAGTCGTGGAGAAGGATCCAACAGAAAAAGGGGAGCGGGCGATCCTAAACTTTGGACATACGATTGGACATGCCATCGAGAAAGCCAAAAACTTTGAGTTAATGCACGGGGAGTGCGTGGCGCTGGGCTGTGTCGCCGCTTCGTATATATCATGGAAAAGAGAGTTGATCTCCAAAGATGAGTATTATGAGATCAGGGATATGTTTGTGCCGTTTAATCTGCCAATATCTATAGAAGATATCGATCCAGAAGAAATTTATGAGCTGACAACTTCTGACAAAAAAGTAGAGGGCAGTAAGATCAAATTCATCCTTTTGAAAAAGGTAGGAAAGGCAATGATCGACACGACAGTTACCAAAGAGGAAATTATAGCTGGAATCAATGAAATCTATTTTACAGACGAGGATTGGGACCAATAAGAAATGAATAGAAAGAAAAAAATAAGACTCGCAGTCGATGTGTTGTTTGTGCTTGTGCTGATCGCAGTGGATCAGACAACAAAATATTTAGCAGTTACAAATCTGATGAACCAGAAACCGTATGTGGTCTGGGAGGGTGTGTTTGAGCTTCATTATCTTGAAAACCGCGGAGCAGCATTTGGAATGCTGCAGGATCAAAAGATTTTTTTTGTGCTGATCGCGGTCATTATCCTTGCAGTTATCGTCTATGTGCTCGTCAAGGCTCCATATCAAAAGCTGTACACGAAACTGCACTTCACACTTGTTTTTATCGCAGGTGGAGCGATCGGAAACCTGATCGACAGGCTGCGGTATGATTATGTTGTTGATTTTCTGTATTTTAGTTTGATCAATTTTCCTATTTTTAATGTGGCAGATATCTATGTGACTTTGGCATCTATCTATCTGGTGATTTTGCTATTGTTCGTGTACAAGGAATCTGATCTGGAATTTTTGACGTTTCGAACGAAAAAATTTCGCGATATAAAGTGATCGGTATTTTGATATGAATGAAATTGTTATTGAGATCGTACCGGAGATGGAAGATGAGCGCATTGATAAGTGCATCAGCAACTATATGGAAAATCTGTCACGAAGCTATATTCAGAAAATCATAAAAGATGGCAGTGTGTCCGTGAATGGTCAGGTCGTAAAAGCAAATTATAGAGTTAAGGTTGATGACAAGGTAAGGTTCATCATACCAGATTCTGTGGAACCCGATATCCCGGCGCAGGATATTCCGCTTGACATTCTGTATGAGGATGCAGATATTCTGATCGTAAATAAGCCCAAAAATATGGTGGTGCACCCGGCACCTGGTCATTATGAAGACACGCTTGTCAATGCGGTCATGTATCACTGCCGGGGACAGCTTTCTGGTATTAACGGGGTTCTTCGTCCAGGGATCGTTCATCGGATCGACAAGGATACAACAGGTTCCATCATTGTGTGTAAGAGTGATGAGGCGCACAATGCTATAGCAGAACTGCTCAAAACACATGACATCACCAGAAAGTACAGGGCGATCGTATACGGAAATGTAAAAGACGATCAAGGGACAGTGGACACACCGATCGGGCGGCATCCAATAGACCGAAAAAAAATGGCAGTCAATGAGAAAAACGGTAAACGTGCTGTGACACACTATCGCGTGTTAGAGCGTTTTGAACAGTATACATACATAGAATGTCAACTTGAGACTGGCAGAACCCACCAGATCAGGGTTCATATGGCGAGTATTGGGCATCCGCTTTTGGGAGATACGGTATATACAGGCAGGAAAGCGCCTTTTCATTTAGAGGGTCAGGTTTTACATGCCATGACAATAGGTTTTGTACATCCCAGGAGCAATACTTATATGGAGGTTGAGGCACCTTTGCCAGAATACTTTGTAAAACTTTTGAGGATTCTTGGGAAGAACACATAAAAGTACAAAATGATTGAAAATTCAGCCTGCACGCGATATAATGATAGTAATAAGTGACAGTCAGAATGGAGGGTTAACTATGAATACTATAATTACAATCGGACGTCAGTTTGGTTCTGGTGGACACGAGATCGGGGAGAAGATTGCCAATCATTACGGGATTCAGTATTTTGACAAGGAGCTGCTTTCAAGAGCTGCGAAGGAGAGTGGTTTCTGTGAGGAAATGCTCCGGAATCACGATGAGAGGCCGACGAATTCCTTTCTTTACAATTTAGTTATGGATACATACACATTTGGCTATAATTCTTCTTCTTTTGTGGATATGCCGATCAGCCACAAAGTTTTTATGGCTCAGTTTGACACGATCAAGAAGATCGCAGAGGAGGAGCCATGTGTCATTGTGGGGCGGTGTGCTGATTATGCACTGCAGGAGTACAAAAACTGCCTTCATCTCTTCATCCATGCTAATGAGGATGCAAAAATCGAGCGGATCATGAAGAAATACGAGATTGATGCGGATAAGGCGCGCGAGATGATGATCAAGAAGGACAAACAGCGTCAGAGTTATTACAATTATTACTCCACCAAAAAATGGGGACGTTCAGACAGCTATGATCTTTCGATCAACAGCAGCATTCTTGGTGTGGACGGAACCGTCAATCTCATCATTCAGTATATTGAAGATTTTGAGGCTAAGAATCAGCAGGACAAATGAGAGTGTAAATACCAAAAGAGCGTCTTATCCGTTTGTATAAGGTGCTCTTTTTTGTATATACAGGTATCATACAGAGAAAATGTGGTTATTTGCGCAATGCTGTACTAGAGCGTGTTTGAAAAATGCTTTCCGTCAGATGTACGTCACAGTTTGTG
>CAJUQU010000318.1:0-1527 GCA_910588595.1 uncultured Lachnospiraceae bacterium
CTGCATTAGTTAAATAATTTGGAACATTATCCTGTACTATTTCAAATGGCAAACTATATTCTAATGCCTTTTTAAACTGTTCTGTTGCTCTTTCTCTTGTCATCCTACCTTGTCTAATGTTAATTCCTGTCTCAATTCGTTCCACATATTGTCTATTTATTGGATTCTCCAAAGATATGTACTTTTTCAATTCTTCTAATAATTTTATGACTTTTTCAAAATCACATTTATTTGTATATGCTCCGATTTCCCCAAGTATAGAAACAGCTTTCACATCCTTCGTAATAATCTGAGCCCTCTGATACTCCCCAGACAAATTCAACTTTTCAAACAGCAGCCTCACGATCTCAATCTGCGGTTTTGTTTTATTTGCCTCCAATCTCCCTATCGTCTTCTCGGAGCAGATCCCATCACAAAGTTCCTTCTTCGTCATCCCAAGCATCTCACGCCTTCTCCGGATGACATCACTGATGCAGTACGCCTCCTTCTGCTGATACAGATAACAAGACGTCTCCATTTCCCGATGTGTTCCGCACAGATCATGCACAAAATCAAGCGCATCGAGCCACTCTGTCATCATGTCGATCACCTTCAGGACAGCCGCCCGTTTCCTGCCCTCCCCATCGTTCTCGATCCTGTCCAGAAGCCACGTCAGACCTTCCCTTCTGATCCCGATCAGTTCCCAGAGATAGTACATTCTGCCTGTCGTGCGCAGCTGTTCTATCCCTTTGCTGCTCAGACGCAGCAGACGGTTCCAATCCCTGTCACGATCCACTGTGCTCAGATACAGATAGTAAATGACTTTCGGATAGATCTTCACATAACTGTAGGTATCAAACATCTCGCTGCTGATATAAGCAAGGATCTCCTCGCACCGCGAAGCCAGCCGGTCCGGGTGGCAGCACCGTTCATACTCCAGTACCATATCCAGCTCCTGCACCGAGAGGCAGAGTTCTTTTATGGACACATGGTCAATGTCGGAGACTGTCAGTTTCACCGCCTGCTCATAGAGCTCCGCGATCGCATTCGGATCTTCATGGCGTTTCTGCATGATCTGTGCCCGCATCACCAGACAGAATTGTTTCTCCAGATTGTACCCGCCCCTCCTCTTCTCGTAAATCGCCAGCTCCTTCTCCGCCACCGCATAATCAGATTTTTCGATTGCATTTACGATGCGCTGCTGCCTCTTCCATACCAGATAATCCCCGTAAAACAGAAAGTTTTCGTAACCATCGCTGCACACGCCAAGTCTTGCCAGAATGCGGTCGCGAAGCTCCTTTCGCGCAAGCCGTTCTCCTCTCTCGATCTTGCCTATCATACTAAACGAGCAGATGTCCCTGCACAGTGCCTCCAGCGTGATCCCCTGTATTTCCCTGGCTTTTCTGATAAGCGTAGGAAAATCCCACAGATCAAGCGCCTGTAGTTCATAGTACTTCTTACTCTTCTCCATAGTGCCATTCCCCCATCACTACTATTTTATCTTTTGTAATCTTATCTCATACGATCATGCGTGCCGTCAGACACGGC
>CAJUQU010000318.1:1537-4632 GCA_910588595.1 uncultured Lachnospiraceae bacterium
TCAGTGACTGGAGTTCAGACGTGTGCTCTTCCGATCTCATACTGAGGTCTATATGGAGTTATTTTTTTGAGACTCTTTCTACAAATATTTCTTCAACACATCTACCTTGTCCAGCTTCTCCCAAGGCAGATCCAGATCATTGCGTCCAAAATGCCCGTAAGCTGCTGTCTGTTTGTAAATCGGTCTTCTGAGGTCAAGCATTTTGATGATGCCAGCCGGCCGAAGGTCGAAATTCTCGCGCACGATCGCCACAAGCTTCTCGCTGTCGAGTCTGCCGGTTCCGAATGTATCGATGTTGATCGAAGTCGGCTGCGCCACGCCGATCGCATAGGAAAGCTGGATCTCACACTTGTCTGCAAGTCCTGCCGCCACAAGATTCTTTGCCACATATCTCGCCGCATATGCCCCGCTGCGATCCACTTTCGTGCAGTCTTTCCCGGAAAATGCCCCGCCGCCGTGACGTGCATATCCGCCATAGGTATCCACTATGATCTTGCGCCCTGTAAGTCCTGCATCGCCGTGCGGTCCCCCGATCACAAAGCGCCCTGTCGGATTGATAAAAAACTTGGTATCTGCGTCGATCAGCTCCCTTGGCAGAATGACGTCGAACACATGTTCTTTGATGTCTTTATGGATCTGTTCCTGTGTCACATTGTCGTCATGCTGTGTGGAGAGCACTACCGCCTCAAGTCTCCTGGGGCTGCCATTCTCGTCGTACTCTACTGATACCTGTGTCTTTCCGTCGGGTCTCAGATATTTCAGCGTGCCGTCCTTGCGGACCTTTGTGAGCTGCAGTGCCAGCTTGTGTGCGAGCGAGATCGGATATGGCATATACTCCTGCGTCTCGTTCGTCGCATAACCAAACATCATACCCTGGTCGCCTGCACCGATCGCCTCGATCTGTGCATCGCTCATCTTATTTTCTGAACTGTCACCAGACACTTTCGCTTCCAGCGCCTTGTCCACACCCATCGCGATATCGCCTGACTGCTCATCGATCGCAGTGAACACGGCACAGGTATTTCCGTCGAATCCATATTCAGACTTGTCGTAACCGATCTCCTTTACAGTGTCTCGGACAATCTTGGGGATATCCACATATGCCTTCGTTGTGATCTCGCCTGTCACCAGCACAAATCCGGTACATGTCGCAGTCTCACACGCCACACGGCTCATTGGATCCTGCTCCATCAGAGCGTCAAGGATCGCGTCAGAGATGGCATCACACACTTTGTCAGGATGCCCTTCTGTTACTGATTCTGAAGTAAATAAAAGTTTCTCCATTGGTATTTTCCTCCTCGATCAAGCAGGGTGAAGCCGCACAGCAGACCTTTTCCCCCCGCTCACACGCCGGACATGGGCAGCCTTCGTGCTCTCCGTGTCCGTGTGCATAAAAAACCGCTTACTCGATAGAATAAGCGGAAGTGATTGGTTGCCTGATAATCAAATCCTCTTATTGTTCGAACTATTTCCATCATGTCGATCCATCTGTATATATCTTCATGTGTAAATAGCAACTCGCTCAGGTTGGCACCTTCCGCCAGAAATAACGGGGTTGCCGTAGCTTCACAGGTCCTTTGTACCTCCACCACTCTGAATAAGAGCATCTCACGTATGCGTGACTCACAATATTGAATTGTCATATCGGATATATCATATACTAATTCGTGTTCAATGTCAATAGACTTATCCGACTTTTAACTTGAATTTCTGCAGTTCCTTGTCCGACTCCACCTTTTCGATCTGGGCGCCAAGATTCTGAAGCTTCACTTCAAAATCCTCATAGCCACGCTCAATATACTTGATATCGTCAACCGTGCTGAATCCCTCCGCTGTGAGGCAGGCGAGTACAAGTGCCGCCCCTGCCCGAAGATCGGGTGCTGTGAGATTAGCGCTCGTAAATTTTTCCACGCCTTCTATGATCGCTGTATTTCCTTCAACCTTGATATTTGATCCCATTTTAGCAAGCTCATCTACATACTTGAACCGGTTGTCAAATATGCTCTCCGTCACGATGCTCGTCCCTTTTGCAAGCGCCAGCGACACCGCGATCTGCGGCTGCATATCTGTTGGAAAACCGGGGTAAGGCAATGTCTTTACATGGGTGTTTTCAAGACGCTTCGACGCGACTACACGCACTGCGTCATCGGATTCCTCCACCTGGCATCCCATCTCCAAAAGTTTTGCCGTCGTGGATTCCAAATGCTTCGGTATCACGTTCTTCACCGTGACATCTCCCTTTGTGATCGCTGCGGCAAACATGAAAGTTCCCGCCTCGATCTGGTCCGGTATGATCGGGTACTCTGATCCATGCAGCTTCCTGACGCCGGATACCCTGACCACATCCGTGCCTGCCCCTCTGATATTGGCACCCATGGAATTCAGGAAGTTTGCCACATCCACCACATGCGGCTCCTTCGCCGCGTTTTCGATCACTGTTCTTCCCTCTGCCAGTGCCGCAGCCAGCATGATATTAATCGTGGCTCCGACTGATACCGTATCGAGGTAGATATGTGCTCCCTTGAGATGCTGCGCATCCGCGATGATCAATCCATGCTCGATCTTTACGCTTGCCCCGAGTGCCTTGAACCCCTTGATGTGCAGATCGATCTTGCGGCTCCCGATATTGCAGCCGCCCGGAAGTGCTACCTCCGCGTGTTTGTACTTGCCAAGAAGTGCTCCTAGAAGGTAGTAGGAAGCCCTGATCTTTTTGATGTAATCATCCTCGATCACCAGTCCTGATATCATAGATGCATTGATCCTTACTGTGTGTCTGTCTATCCGGTATACAATGACACCGATGCTTTCCATTGCCTGAAGCAGGACATTGATATCCCTAACATCCGGTATATTGTCAATAACTGTCATCTCATCTGTCATAATTGCCGCGGCGAGCACTCCCAGTGCTGCATTTTTTGCGCCGCCGATTTCAACTTCACCAACCAGAGGACTGCCCCCCTTAATTGCGTATTGTTCCATCGCCCACCTCATCATTTTCTTGTAGCTGCCGGATCCCACTGCCTGCCTCCGCACAGATACATCTATATTCACACTGACAAATTATCTGTTCTTTATCTACATTGTTCTCTATTCAG
>CAJUQU010000319.1 GCA_910588595.1 uncultured Lachnospiraceae bacterium
TGACAGCAGAATGTCATATTCTACAATAAACAGAAGAATTTTTAATTTAGTCTTTATATACGGTTTCAATAAATGAATGGACTTGTATCTGTACATATGATAAAATGTTTTAAATGATTTAGATCTGGCAGCAGAATGTGTCCTTCACTTCGCAAAGACCGGAAAACTGTAGCCTGGCATACGTTGGGAAGAGACAGAATAGAACAAGATCAGGAGAACACCCATATGAACGACTCAAACATAAAGGAATATCTTTCCCAGATCGGTATCCGCAAAATTTCCGAGCTGGATACGGCATTGCTCGAAACTTATGGCGAGAAAGAGGGCAGACGGCATATTGAAAAACTGACAGAACTGTTTGACCAGTCGGAGGGACGACTCGTGTATGGATCAGGAGATACGCTGTATCTGCACCGTCAGGATGAGCTTGTCGATTACTGGAATCAAAGTCTGCCGCTAAGCATTCTGGCAGCATCATTCTATGACCGCGTGTTTTTTCGCAGGGTCATGGCTTATCTGGTGCAATATGACACCTTTTTGGGCGGAGATATTCTTGACATGGGCTGTGGAAACGGGATTTTAACTTGTTTTCTGGCGCTGCTGCATCCTGACACCAGCGTCACAGGACTGGATCTGTCCCAAAACGCTGTCTCTGCAGCCACAGAACTATCAAAAACCCTTCATTTGAACAACATTCAATTGATCCGGCCGTCAGGGCACCTTCAGAAAAAATATGACACGCTGTTCTCCTGCCGCACAGTACATGAAAACATCGCGTGGAAACCCCTCTGCGAGGAGCCGAAAGCAGCTATCTTGTCGATAGAGGAACTCACAAAGCGGCACAAAAAATATGCGGCGGAACTATCGGCAATGATAAAAAGCCACGGATATCTGATCAGTGTGGAGCGCTATGACGATGACAACACCTATGCCGGTCTGGTCAATGCATTTAATCGTTCCGGCCTTTGCCCAATCAGAAGTACACATATACAGTTCTCCTGCAAAAACGGAGACGGCACAGCGACATTCCAGGCGATGGTATTTGAAAAAAACGAGGTATAATATTTTGTCCTGCACATCAGAAAGGAGACACCAAATAAAGTGTCTCCTTTTCTATCCAAATCTGTTTTATCCAAATCTATATTATTACTGCTGTGCCACATCTTTCATCGAAAAACTGATGCGCCCCATCTTGTCCCTGCCAAGGCACACAACTGTAACGACATCGCCAAGTGTGAGTACATCCTCCACATGATTGATCCTCTCTTTTGCGATCTTAGAGATATGCACCATGCCCTCTTTACCAGGCGCAAACTCGAGAAATGCCCCAAATTCCTTGATGCTTACTACCTTACCCTTGAATACCTGACCTGCCTCAAAATCCGTCGTGATGATTTTGATCATCTCGCATGCCTTGTCCATCATCTTCTGGTCGGTACCGCAGATGCTCACAAATCCATCGTCTGAAATGTCGATCTTGACACCTGTCTGCTCGATGATCGTGTTGATGGTCTTGCCTCTCTGACCTACCACATCGCCAATCTTCTCCGGATCGATCTTTGTCTGTATGATCTTAGGCGCATACTCCCCTACCTCCGGTCTGGGCTGACTGATGCATGGAAGCATGATCTCGTTCAGGATATACATCCTGGCATCTTTTGTCTTGGCAATCGCCTCCTCGACGATCGGTCTTGTCAGACCATGGATCTTGATATCCATCTGGATCGCTGTGATGCCGTCCTTCGTGCCGGCTACCTTGAAGTCCATGTCGCCAAAGAAATCTTCGAGTCCCTGAATATCTGTCAGTACAATGTAATCATCATCCGTATCGCCTGTCACAAGTCCGCAGGAGATGCCAGCCACTGCCTTCTTGATCGGCACGCCAGCCGCCATCAGCGACATCGTAGATGCACAGATCGACCCCTGTGAGGTAGAGCCATTTGACTCAAACGTCTCTGACACAGTACGGATCGCATACGGGAACTCTTCCTCAGAGGGAAGCACCGGCACAAGTGCCTTCTCTGCCAATGCACCGTGACCGATCTCGCGGCGTCCCGGTCCTCTCGACGGTTTCGTCTCACCCACAGAGTAAGACGGGAAATTGTAATGATGCATATATCTCTTTGCTGTCTCATTCTCGTCAAGACCGTCAATCTTCTGAACTTCTGACAACGGCGCCAGTGTCGTAACTGTACAGATCTGTGTCTGTCCGCGGGTAAACATCGCTGAACCATGGACTCTCGGAATGATATCGGTCTCAGCTGCAAGCGGACGGATCTGCGTGATCGCACGACCGTCAGGACGCTTGTGATCCTGTAAGATCATCTTGCGGACTGTCTTTTTCTGGTACTGATAGATCGCTTCTCCAAGGATGGCAAGCCACTCCTCATTTTCTGCAAACGCTTCCTCAAGCTTCTCTGTAATCTTGCGGATATTCTCTTCCCTTACCTGTTTCTCGTCTGTAAATACCGCTACTTCCATTTCTTCCGGAGGAACGATCTCCTTGATCTTTGCAAACATCTCCTCCGGGATCGCACAGCTCGTATATTCATGCTTTGTCCTGCCAACCTCAGCCACGATCTTATTAATAAATCCAATGATCGTCTGATTGATCTCGTGACACTTGTAGATCGCCTCGATCATCTTATTCTCCGGCACCTCGTTCGCACCTGCCTCGATCATGATGACCTTCTGGCTCGTGGAGGCTACTGTCAGCTGCAAGTCACCATTTTTCCACTGCTCCTGATTCGGGTTTACCACAAACTCGCCATCGACAAGCCCCATCTGTGTCGTTGCACATGGTCCGTCAAACGGAATGTCTGAGATAGATGTGACGATCGCTGAACCGATCATGGCAACCAGCTCCGGACGGCAATTCGGGTCTACACTCATGACCATATTATTCAAAGTGACATCATTTCTGTAATCTTTTGGGAATAACGGACGCATCGGTCTGTCGATCACACGGCTTGTGAGGATCGCATTCTCACTCGCCTTGCCTTCCCTCTTGTTGAAACCTCCCGGAATCTTTCCGACAGAGTAAAGCTTCTCCTCGTACTCAACGGAGAGCGGGAAGAAATCAATGCCGTCTCTAGGCTTGTCCGATGCTGTCGCCGTACACAATACTGTCGTATCGCCGTAATGCATCAGCGCCGCTCCGTTTGCCTGTGCCGCCACCCTTCCAATGTCAACTGTCAATGTGCGTCCTGCAAGCTCCATGCTGTATGCCTTGTAGGACTTGTCCTTTTTCTCACTAAATGTCATGTATTCCATACAATACAATTCTCCTTTTCTTTTTTCATATTACGGTTCTATTTCCCTGTGTCATGCAGATCTTTCTGTAAGAACCTGCACTTAACTTTCTCTGAGAGGATCCACAGACAAAATTTTTCTCAGATAGGACTTGCCGAAACTACTGAAAAACCAACGAAATGTCGCAAGCTTTTCAGCGGTCTCGAGCCAAACCTCTATCTGCAAACTTTTATCTGCAAACTTTTATCTCCAAGTCTCTGCTCGAAAATGATCTCTGAATACTGTCAAAACACTGAATGCACATAAAGGAGCGGACAGTTCCGCTCCTTCAAATGCATAAGTATTCAAAAATCACTTTCTGATACCAAGCTTCTCGATCAGAGCACGATATCCTTCGATGTCAGTCCCCTTTAAGTAGTCCAGCAAACCACGTCTCTGACCAACCATCTTCAGAAGACCACGTCTTGAGTGATGATCCTTCTGATTGTTTTTCAAATGCTCTGTTAGCTCCTGGATCCTTGCTGTCAGAATTGCGATCTGTACCTCCGGTGAACCAGTATCACCAGGCTTTCTGCCATACTCTGCGATGATCGCCTGCTTTTTTTCCTTAGAAATCATTGTAACATCCTCCATCTTGATTCAAACTATTGTAACCGCTCAATACCAAGTCTGGGCTGGAGCGTCCCGACACTGGGTATCAGCTGATCTGTGTGCTGTCCTCACAACACACTCAAACAGTATATCACATGAAATCAGATAATGCAACAAAATTTTGTTTGACTTTTCACTGGCTTTTCACTGGCCTATCTCACTGATTTTGCAATTTGACCAATCCGTTTATTCTAATTCGACAGGTATCTCCGGATACATTCCGGTGTACGGTAATTCCAGCTGGAGATCTTAATACCAGTCTTCGGGCTGGACGCATGGATCACCTGACCATTGCCTATGTACATCGCGACATGGTTAATACTGCCGTTCTTCGCATAAAATACCAGATCGCCAGGCTGCACCGAACTGAAATCGATCTTGGTCCCCATCTGTGCCTGCGAAGCGGCATGATGCGGCAGGCTCACACCGTATTTGCTGTATATCCCCATCGTAAAACCAGAACAGTCTGTACCGTTTGTAAGACTTGTTCCACCCCAGACATAAGGATTGCCTACAAACTGTTTTGCATACTGCACCATATCTACGCGCACAGATCGGAAGAGCGTCGTGTAGGGAAAGAGTGTAGATCTCGGTGGTCG
>CAJUQU010000320.1 GCA_910588595.1 uncultured Lachnospiraceae bacterium
ATCTCCCACAAACTGTGACGTACATCTGACGGAAAGCATTTTTCAAACACGCTCTGGATCAGCTATAAAGCTGACAGGACTTCCCCAAGCCTGCGGATCCCCTCCTCGACCGCCGCGCAGTCTGCGTTGGTAAAGTTCAGGCGCATCGTGTTGACACACCGGGCATCCGCGGCGTTCTCCCCCGCGCGCTCGTGCGCATAAAACGGATCTCCCAGAACAAAAGCGACCTTCTTCTCCAAAGCTTTTGGAAATAATTCCATCGCGCTCACGCCCTCCGGGAGCGTCACCCACAGGAACATACCGCCGTGCGGTCTTGTGTATCGCACGGCGGGCGGAAAATACCGCTCTATGGCGTCCATCATCGCCTGCGCCTGCTTTTTGTACAGCGCCCTGATCTTTGCGATGTGCGCATCCAGGTCATTGTTCATCAGATAATCCCAGATCAGATACTGCGAAAAGATATTTGTGTGCAGGTCGCCCGCCTCCTTTGCGATCGATATGTTTTTCAGCAGTTTTGTATTCTCCGAGATGACAAAACCGATGCGCATACCCGGCGTGACCGTTTTGGAAAATGTGCCGAGCACGATGCTGTACGGCAGCGCTCCCGCGCCGATATAAGGCAGACGCTCCCCGTCGAAGCGAAGGTCGCCGTACGGATCATCCTCGATCAAAACGACATCGCGGCCTTTCAGGATATCACGAATGCACTCCCTGTTTTCGGCAGTGTACGTGAGCCCTGTTGGATTTTGAAAATCAGGGATCGCGTAGACAAATTTCACAGGATTCTGCAAAGCCACTGCAAGCTTTGCCGGATCCATGCCCTCCTGCGTCAGCTCCACCGGGTAAAACACTGGCTGGTACAGTGAGAAAGCCTGTATCGCCGCAAGGTACGTCGGTTTTTCCACAATGATGCCGTCGCCCCGGTCGAGCAGAACCTTCCCGATGAGGTCCAGCGCCTGTTGGGAACCCGTAGTGATGACGACATGCTCTGCCGTGAGATGCAGACCAAACATCTGATCATACCGATCTGCTATGTATTGTCTCAGCTCCGGCAGCCCGGCTGTGACCGAATACTGGAAGACCTTACTTCCGTGAGTCTTCACAACGCGTTCCATAGAAACCAACAGTTCCTCCTGCGGGAAGGAGACCGGATTGGGAAGACCGCCCGCAAAGGAGATCACCCCGGGATCGGAAGCAGCTCTCAAGATACCTCTGACAAATGACGGCGGTGTCGCCTTGATCCCGTCGGACAATAAATTTTTGATGCTTTTTTCTACACTTTTTTCTATACTCATCACACTGCACCTCACTCTTTTTGGATATTTTGCCGGAGCAAATTTCATTCATTATATTCTGCAGTGCAAATGAAGACAATAGCAAAATTGCATGGCATACAATTATGGATATTGCAGGAAAACGATTTGGTGCCGCCGCGTACCTTGACAAATAAGCGATGCACAATTATACTTATACACACCAAACAGATGTACACAGTATGATCTGTCACGCCGCACAGCAAGTTCTAAAAAATACGAGGAGACAAAACCATGCCCGTAAATTCATTTGACGATTATCCCATGAGCTGGAAACCGGATCTGAGCACCCTGACCGGTCCGAAATATACCGCGCTGGCAGAACTGCTCGAGCGCGACATCAAAAGCGGAAAACTAAAGGCGGGGACAAAGCTGCCTCCACAGCGGGAACTCGCTGATTTTCTGGACCTGAACCCAAGTACTATATATAAAACTTACCGTCTGTGCGGGCAGAAAGGCCTTCTCTGCACGTCCGTCGGCAACGGCACCTACGTCTCCTCTGACGCCGCCGCTGATCCCGTACTGCTCTGCGGAAAAGAGGATCCGCGCATGATCGAGATGGGCGCGATCGTTCCCTTTGTCACATGCAATCAAATCGTGAAGGAATATACAGAACTGATGATGAAAAGACCGGACGCGCTGAACCTGTTTTCCTACGGCGCACCCGAAGGCACGCTGAGACAGCGCAAGGCAGGCGTGGCATGGCTGCAAAAATCCGTTCAGGAATCTTCCGACCAGGAAGCAGCATTTTACACTGATACAGAACATATCGTGCTGGCGGCGGCAGGGCAGAACGGGATCACGGCTGCGCTGGGCGCATGCTTTGAGACCAATGACAAGATCGGCACGGAACCGATGACTTATCCCGGAGTAAAGACAGCGGCGAAACTGTTCGGCATCCACCTGCTGCCCGTGAGGAGCCATGACCATGAACTGACGGAAGAAGGCATACGCTACGCGGCGCAGAGTGAAAATATAAAGGGGCTCTATGTCATACCCGATTACCAGAATCCGACATCGCACACAATGTCCCTCGAGACGCGAAAAATGATCGCAGCCGTCGCCGCGGAAGAAAACCTGCTTGTCATAGAAGACGGGATCAACAGCCTCCTGGCGGAAGTCCCGCTGCCCCCGATCGCGTCCTTTGCGCCAGAGCAGGTCATCCACATATCGAGCCTCTCAAAGACCGTCTCCCCGGGACTGCGGACCGCATTTGTCCATGTCCCCGACCGTTTTCGCGAAAGGCTGGTGACAGCGCTGTACTCCATGAACATCTGTGTCCCGCCGCTGCTCGCGACAGTGTCCGCCGCCCTGATCGAGGACGGCGCCGCTGACCGGATCCTCGCGGAGCGCAAAAAAGGTATCATGGAGCGGAACCGGATCGTCGATCAGATCCTGGAAGGTTTCGTCGTGCCAAGCGGCTCCACGTCACCGCTCCGTCTGGTACAGCTACCGCACTTTTTTACCGGAAAAAGCTTTGAGATCTGTGCAGGGCAGGCGGGCGTCGAAGTCTACGGTGCAGAGCGCTTCTTTGTCGGAAACAGAACACCCGAAAAAACAGTCCGCATTTCCGTGACCACACCGCCGTCCGCGGAGATCCTGACAGAAGGACTGGAACGGCTGCAAGTGTTGCTGCGCCAGTGATACCTGCAGCAAAAAACCGGTCAGCATCACTCCTCTGCCCGGTTTTTTGTCCAACTGCCTTTTATTTATTTCCCACACCTTTTACACATACAAAATATTTCTGGTATGCCAGATACTCTCCCATCTGAACCGGCATCGGGATCCCTGCCTCCATCAGCGCGGAGCCATAGTATTCCACACCGGTCTGCGTGTCCTGGTAGACAGCGTCCGCCGCGAGTCCTCTGAGTCTGACATAGCTCACCGTCATATTTCCATGAGTCTCCTGCATCACCGCGCTCAGCAGTACCCTCTCTTTGTCCTCCGACACGAACGCCCACGATGCGCACGCGTCCTCAAACGGGTTGGACAGACGGTAGTAGTCCCCGCCCCGGATCAGATCCTCGTACTTTTTGTAGTCTGCGATCTGACCTTTGATCCGCTCCTTCTCCTCGTCGGAGAGCGTCTCGGGATCCAATTCATAGCCAAACGTACCTGCCATCGCCACGACGCCTCTCGTGTGCAGGCTGACGCTCCTCCCTGTCTGGTGGTTCGGCACCGCGGACACGTGGGCGCCGACCGTGCAGGCGGGATAAAAGAACGACGTTCCGTACTGGATCCGCAGCCGGTCGACCGCATCCGTGTTGTCACTGCACCAGATCTGCGGCGTGTAGTACAGCATACCCGCATCAAACCTGCCGCCGCCGCCGCTGCAGCCCTCGATCAAAAGATCCGGATACCGCTGCATCAGCCGCTCAAGGAACTCGTACACACCGAGCACATAGTCGTATGTCACCTTTCCCTGCGCCTTCTCCATAGAATAGATATCCGTGAGGCTCCGGTTCATGTCCCACTTCACATACTCGATCTTTCCCTGGTCGAGCACATGGCAGATCTGTTCAAAGATGTGATCCCTGACCTCCTGCCTCGAAAAGTCGAGCACCAGCTGATTGCGCGCCCGGACAGGTTCCCGCCCCGGGATCCGGATCGCCCAGTCAGGATGGCTGCGGTAGATATCGCTGTCCTCCGACACCATCTCCGGCTCTATCCAGATGCCGAACCTGATCCCGATCGCATTGATCCTGCGGATCAGTTCCCCCAGCGTACAGCCGAGTTTTTCCTCGTTGACCTGCCAGTCGCCGAGACCGCTGTCGTCGTCGTTGCGCTTTCCAAACCAGCCGTCGTCCATCACCACCATGTCGATGCCAAGCTCCGCCGCCTCTCTCGCCAGCCGGTATATCGTCTCGCCGTTGAAGTCAAAATACGCTGCCTCCCAGCTGTTGATCAGCACAGGTCTCGACTGATGACTGTATTTTCCCCTGCAGAGATGTTTTCTGATACAACGGTGATACCGCCTGGACAGCCCGCCGAACCCCTGCGCCGAGTAGCACAGGATCGTCTCCGGTATCACCAGTTTTTCCCCTTTTTCGAGCGGATAGTGGAACAAGTCGCTGTGCAGCCCCATGAGAGCCCTCGTCTGCCCGTACTGGTCCCGCTCCGCCTCACACATAAAATTGCCGCTGTAGACAAAAACCATGCCGTAGCAGCTTCCCGCGTCCTCCGAGA
>CAJUQU010000321.1 GCA_910588595.1 uncultured Lachnospiraceae bacterium
GACCACCGAGATCTACACTCTTTCCCTACACGACGCTCTTCCGATCTGCCTGATACACCCGATGGAACTGTCTGATGAGGACAGGGCGGCGTGGAAGGAACAGCTTGATGACTATGAGATCACGCAGCCTGTTGAGCAGCTTGAGCGGGAAGTGTTCTACACGACACAGGAGGAGGCAGACAGGCAAGGATTGGAGCGTTTTGGCGGATGTGTGATCAATGATCGCTCCCTGAACGGGAAGCTGACGGGGCTTGGCTGGTATCGCGGCTCCGTGCAAGATGGGGGCGGATTTTATACCTATTACCGTGAGGATATAGAGGCGGGAATGGGTGTGGAGCTTCATTTTTCAGGGACATATGTCGGCGGCTTTAATGATGATGACGTGACCATCTATGATGTGCGGTTTTATAAGGCGGGAACGATAGAGCACGGCAGCTATGTCTACGATGAGGCAGACAAGGAAAAGGCATATCGTTTAAAAGATGTCTCACCGCGGTACTTTAGCGAGATCGTACTGCAGATTGCCCAGGTGACTGCATCGAGTGACAGACGGGACGAAAACTGGAAGAAGGAGGCGCAGCTGCTTTAGGCAGCTGTTCCTCCCTCGTTTTTTATGCACACGGGCATCCAGAGGAAGAATGTCAGCAAAAGCTGAGGGTGCCCGGCGCTGCACACGGGCATCCAGAGGAGGAATGTCCCTGTGCTATACAAGCGGTGATCGGGAGTGCCGTGCAGTATCCTCGTACAGCTGGCGGTATGCGTCATTTCGAGCCGCATCAATTGTCTGCCGGATCGCTTCGGTCACATTTTTGTCGCGGAGTCTTGCCGTCAGGAGCGGTGAAAACCGTTTTCCCTCGAGGGCGATCGCATCTGCTACAGCCTCGTCAAAACTTTTCTTTGGCTGTCCGTACAGCCACGCGTAAGTCATCGAGTTGTCGATCCAGTCGATCAGACCGACCACATCGACAATCTGCCGGTCCGGGCATTCGAGGCGTCTGTACGCTTCCGGATATCCGTGCGAACCATCATACCAGCTGTGATGACCGAGGGCAGCCGCCGCGTAGCGGCGCGTCGAGGCACATGCCTTTAAGCGCGCGCTGCCGACGACCGTGTGCAGTTTGGTGATCTCATACTCCTCCTCAAACCACTCTCTTGCAGTCCTTGTAAAGAGATTGATGAAATTGATCTTGCCCACATCGTGGAAGACACCGCTGTTCATCGCATGCTCGTGCACTGCCCGGCGCTTGGCATCCGGATCGGAGATCTCCTGTATGTATTCGATATCGTCAAAGAAAGCCGGCTCTTCGCCCAGGAGGATCGTGCAGAAAACGGCTGCCGCGCTGCCGACGACCTGTGAGTGAACGTATATGTCAGGCGCAAAATAGATCAGCATGACCTGCTGGAATTCCCCGTAGGAGATGCTGTGAGCCGTCTCGATGAACGAGGTGGAGAGCTGCCTGAGCGAGTAGAAGACCTGCCTGTTAGTCTCCGCCTTGGGGATCGCTTTCGTGAAAGCGATGACTTTCCGGTAAAGCGTCTCCAGAAATTTTTCGCGTCCCGACAGCTGTTCCGGGTATTCCCGCAGATAGTGGCAGTAGATGGCAGGGAGGGAGATGACGGAATAGATGCTGTCGGATGAAAAATCTGAGACATCGGTGAGATCCATCAACTCCTCCATGCGCCCGAGCAGTTCTTCGAGCGTGAGCAGTCCGCAGTAATACTCGATGGCGTAGCGGTAAAATGTCGACCGCATGGGAGGAGCTTCATTTTTGCTGACTGCCTCCTGGATCCGCCGGCTGTGGACGATATGCACGGATTCCATGATGGCGGTCACATCCTGCGGGGTCATGTCGTTCTCGCGGTTGTAGGATATGCTGGATGCCATCTGCTGGTGTGTCATGTAGATGTATCTGTCCCACGGAAGATCCGGTGTCTTCTGCTGCAGTTCCTCGTCCTGCAGGATCTGGAGCGTCTGGTGGGTGGAGCGGATCTTGGCACTGGCGGACCGGAACTGCCCGAGGGCTGTGTTGGCGCGGGAGCGCAGGATATAGCCCTTTGTCTCGGTGTCGTCTATGTCATCGTAGTATTTCAGATATGCCGCGGCTTCTGCGAAGCACAGACGCATCTGTGCCATGTAGTATTCGATATCGGACCAGTCGAGCCCTACCATGGTGTTGCACAGGTTATGGCGCCCGATCCCGAGCCAGTACAGACAGCGGATGATCGCGTTGCGGTCCCTGTTGTGCCGCGCGCGGCTCAGCAGCGCCTGATAGATCTGGCGGAACAATCCGCCGTCGAGCTCGCTGGACGCGTCCGCCAGCATCCTGGCAAATTCCTCCAGCTCCGCCAGTTCCTCCGGCGATGCCTCGAACAGTCTGTCGTACAGCGAAAACACGCTGTCGCGCAGCAGCTCGATATTGCGGTTGATCTTGGCTTCTATGAGCATTCTGTTTTTCAGGAGCGTTTCGCGGTATGTCTCAAAGGAGCTGCAGTCCTGATTTTTGCACGCTGCCAGTACAGCGATATCTTCTAAATTTGCGACATATTCTTCCTGATATGGCTGCATAAGTGATCCCTCCTCAACTTATTTTTCACTTGACAGGCGCTTGCGCAGGATCTCGTTCAGCCGGTCCAAATCGATAGGTTTCGAGCAGTGTTCATTCATACCTGCCTCCTTTGACAGCCGGATGTCCTCCACAAAGGCGTTGGCAGTCATGGCGACGATCCAGATGCTCTGCGCATCCTTTCTGGGAAGCTGTCGTATTTTCCGCGCCGCGTCGTAGCCGTTCATCACGGGCATCTGGATATCCATGAAGATCAGGTCATAGTAGCCCTCTGGTGACTGCTCGAAAGCTTCCACGGCGAGGAGCCCGTTCTCCGCCGTCTCGATCTGCACGCCTGTCAGCGACAGCAGTTCGATCGCGATCTCGCGGTTAAACTCATTGTCCTCGACAAGGAGAAGGCGGAACCTGCCGTAATCCAGCCGGTTTCCGGAGCAGTCAGAGAGGTTTCGCTGCGCTTTGCATGTCAGCTCGGACAATGTGGCAAAGAGCCGGCTCTTGAACAGCGGACAGGGGACAAAGGCGTTGATGCCTGCCCTTGTCGCGCGGTACTCGATCTGCACCCAGTCCGCCTCCGCGACCATGATGATCGGAAACTCCCTGCCGGCGAGTCCGCGCACATGCGCCGCCATGTCGAGGGCGGACATATCACTGAGCTCGCGCCCCAGCAGAAGGGCGCAGGGCATGCGGTTTTCGTACTGCGCCTCGGTCAGCCAGGTCACTGCGTCCATGCCGTTTTGCAGGCATACCGCTTTCATGCCGCCCTCCTCCAGGAAATCGGCGATCTGCCGCGCCTGGCTGTCTGCGCTCTCAGCGATCAGCACGGTCTCTTCGGCAGGAAGCGACGGCGTGTCTGTCGGCGCGGGGGCGGCTGTGAAGGGAATGGACACATGGAAGCGGCTGCCTTTTCCCTCCTGGCTCTCGACAGTGATCTCCCCGCCCATGCGGTCGAGCAGGTTCTTGACGATCGACATGCCAAGACCGGTGCCCTCGATCTTGTTGATCGCGGTCGTGTTTACGCGCTCAAACGGCTCGAAGATCCGGTCGATGAATTCCTGGCTCATGCCGATCCCGTTGTCCTCGCACAGGAAGTCGAGCCATATCCTGCCCGACGCATCTTGACCTTGCTGGTCAAGATGCTGGGAGAGCTTCACGCGGACAAAGCCGTACTCCTGCGTGTACTTCACGGCGTTGTTGATGATATTGACAAGGATCTGGCGCAGATGGAGCGGATCGCCGATCAGGTTCTCCTCGCTGATCTGCCCGATCTCCAGATGAAATTCCTGATGCTTCTGTGCCGCCTGCGGGCGCACGATGATCGTGATGTCGTGCACCATGTCGGCGAGGGAAAAAACTTCCTCGCTCAGCGTCATGCGGCCGCTTGCGATGCGCGACATGTCGAGCACATCGTTGACCAGATCCATCAGATGCGCAGAGGCGGTCTGGATCTTCTGGAGACAGTCGAGCACGCGCGGTTTTTCGTCGATGTGCGTGAGGGCGATGGATGTCATTCCCATGATCGCATTCATCGGCGTGCGGATATCGTGGGACATGTTCGATAGAAAGCTGCTCTTTGCCCGGTTCTCCTCCTCGGCGGCGCGCAGTGCGTCGGAGAGTCTGGTATTGGCGTCCCGAAGCTGGTCAAGCATAGCCTGGCACGGTGCCTCGTCACTGTTTTCCGTCGTTGGCATCCTGCCTGTGTCTTCGTTTTTTATCGCTTCCATAGTTCCATAGTTTCCTTTCTGGCTGTAGGATTTGTAATGTTTTCAAATGCTTTGATGCAGGCCTCTGTTTTGGATCGGTCCAGCACTGCGTGAAAGACGGAATCAAAATAATCCCCCATGCTTTCCGCCAGCAGTTCCTTCCACCAGGCGGCGATAAGGCAGGGATCGTTGCGGAACACGCCGCAGCCGTAGGCGCCCAGCACCAGATGC
>CAJUQU010000322.1 GCA_910588595.1 uncultured Lachnospiraceae bacterium
GGAGTTCAGACGTGTGCTCTTCCGATCTAATTCCAAGACACTTCCGGTGGGACTGATGCAGCTGATGCAGGCACAGAAGGCAGCCGCAAACTACGGCCAGCTCTACGCGGGTCTAGTCATTGTCATGCTGCCGACGCTGATCCTGTACATACTGGTCCAGAAAAAGCTGACGCAGGGCATGAGCCTTGGCGGTCTCAAAGGATAATGAGGGAGGTGTGGATATGAAACAGATCATCAGACTACTGTACCTGCTGGTCTTTCTCGCCAGCATCACATTGATCGTGACAGGTCAGCGCAATATCGGACCTGCCGGGCTTCTGACAATGCTTGTCGGACTCGCCGGAATATTAGTTCTCCTCTATTTATACAACAAAAAATATCAATAACGATGCGAAAAAGGAGGCTGTCAAAATGAATATGGAAAACACAGGCAGACTGACACTGCCGACAGACGTGGATATGGTCGATGAGACGATCCGCCTGAAAAATCTGCTGGGCGCGGACGCCCTGCGCGACTGTGACGGCACCACCATGCCCGAAGCGCTTTTGAACCAGAACGCCAAGATCTATGCAACCTACTACACCACGCGCAAGGACAACGCCTGGGCGATGCAGAACCCGGAGGAGATCCAGCAGGAATACCTGATCAGCGACCGTGTCACGGCAAAGGGGGAGTCCCTCCGCATCAGGCTCATGAAAGGCTTCCACACGGAACAGCTCAAGGTGAACACACTGGACTCCCCAAAGCGGTGGTGGGAGGTCGTGGACCGGACGACAGGCGAAGTCGTCCCGACAGAGCGCTGGGAGTACGACGAAGCTGCGGGGGAGGTCGTGATTGAAACCATCCCTTACCACCAGTACACCGTCAGCTTCCTCGCATTCCTGATCTGGGATCCCGTACATATGTACAATTTTATCACGAACGACTGGAAAGACGCGCCGCATCAGCTGACCTACGATGTGCGTCAGCCAAAGACACAGGTCTACGTGAAAGAAAAGCTGAAAAAATGGTGCGAGGACAATCCCGATATCGACGTCGTGCGCTTCACCACCTTCTTCCATCAGTTTACCCTGACCTTCGACGACCAGAAGCGGGAGAAATATGTGGAATGGTTCGGCTACAGCGCCAGCGTCAGCCCCTATATTCTGGAGCAGTTCGAGAAATGGGCAGGCTACCCGTTCCGCCCGGAGTACATCGTGGACCAGGGCTACCACAATTCGATCTTCCGCGTGCCGTCCAAAGAGTTCCGGGATTTCATCGAATTCCAGCAGATCGAGGTATCTAAACTGGCAAAGGAGCTCGTGGACATCGTGCACAGCTACGGCAAGGAGGCAATGATGTTCCTGGGCGACCACTGGATCGGAACGGAGCCTTTCGGAAAATATTTCGCGGACATCGGTCTGGACGCCGTTGTCGGCTCCGTCGGGGACGGCGTCACGCTGAGAATGATCTCCGACATCAAAGGGGTGAACTACACCGAAGGCAGACTGCTGCCATACTTCTTCCCGGACGTCTTCACGGAGGGCGGCGACCCGATCGGGGAGGCGCAGGACAACTGGCTGAAAGCGCGAAGGGCGATCCTGCGCTCCCCTCTCGACAGGATCGGATACGGCGGTTATCTCAAGCTGGCAGCCGAGTGGCCGGGCTTCATAGACCAGATCCGCAAAGTGGTCGACGAGTTCCGTCAGATACACCAGAATATGCAGGGGACCAAGGCGTACACCGCGCCCTTCAAGGTGGGCATCCTGAACTGCTGGGGCAGCATCCGCCGGTGGATGGCAAACCAGGTGCACCACGCGCTGTGGTACCGCGAGATCTACTCCTACGTGGGCGTGATCGAATGCCTGAGCGGAATGCCGATCGACGTCGAGTTCATCGACTTTGACCAGATCCGAGACGGCATTGATCCCGATATCCGGGTCATCATCAACGCCGGGGACGCATACACCTCCTGGAGCGGTGCCGAGAACTGGATGGACGAGAAGGTCGTGTGCGCAATCCGCCGGTTCGTGGACGAGGGCGGCGGTTTCATCGGTGTCGGCGAGCCGAGTGCCTGCCAGTATCAGGGCCGCTTCTTCCAGCTCAGCGACGTGCTGGGCGTTGACAGGGAACTGGGCTTCTCGATGAGCACCGATAAGTACAACGAGCTGAACCGCGAACAGTTCATCCTGGAGGACATCCCGGGCGAGATCGATTTCGGCGAGGGAAAGAGCCGCATCTACGCACAGGGAGAGCACTATCAGATCCTCGATATGGACGGAAAATACAGCCGGCTGGTCGTCAACGAGTACGGAGAAGGCAGAAGCGTCTATTTCACAGGGCTTCCGTACTCGCCCCAGAACTGCCGCATCCTGCTGCGCGCCATCTACTACGCCGCACACATGGAAGACGAGATGAAAAAATATTACGTCACGAATGTAGACACGGAACTTGCCGCTTTCGAGCAGACCGGAAAGATCGCCGTCATCAACAATTCCAAACAGCCGCAGAAAACCGATCTGTATGTGCAGGGAACACTCTTTGCACAGCTTGATCTGGCGCCGATGGAGATGCGGTGGATCGATCGCGGGAACGACATTTCCGACAGAAACGGAGGCTTGTCATGAGTACTATCAATCCAGCCTGTGCCAGGATAGACGAGGCGATCGAGGCATTTGGGATCGGATCTGCGATCAACGGCAGACTCCTCCAGAAAGATCCCTATGGAAACGGTCATATCAATGACACGTTCCGCCTCCGCTACGAGACACCTGATCACAGCGAAAAAAACTACATCCTGCAGCGGATGAACCACGCCATCTTCAGGAATCCGCCGCTGCTCATGGAAAATATTGTCAATGTCACAGAGCACCTGCGCGGCATCATCCTCTCCCGCGGCGGAGATGCGGATCGCGAGACCTTAAATGTCCTAAGGACGCGTGACGGGGCAAGCTTTTTCCGGGACACGGACAACAACTACTGGAGAATCTTTCCATTTGTAGAGCGCTCGATCTGCCTGGAAAAGGTGACCAGCGCGAAAGACTTTTATGACAGCGCCGTCGCTTTCGGCGGCTTCCAGAAAATGCTCGCGGACTACCCGGCGAAGACGCTGCACGAGACGATCCCTAATTTTCACAACACGCCCTCCCGCTTCCGGGATTTTCAGCGGGCAGTGCAAAACGGCGACAGGGAGCGCGCTGCCCTCGCCGAGAAGGAGATCGCTTTCGCCCTCGACAGGGCGTCCGAGACGGCTGTGCTGACAGACCTCCTGGATCGCGGAGAACTGCCGCTTCGGGTGACGCACAATGACACCAAGCTGAACAACATCCTGTTTGACGAGCACACAAGAAAAGCACTGTGCATCATCGATCTCGACACAGTCATGCCAGGGCTTTCCCTCTATGACTTCGGAGACTCTATCCGCTTTGGCGCGAGCACGGGGGCTGAGGATGAGACCGACCTGGATAAAGTAACGCTCGACTTGTCCCTGTTTGAAGCTTTCACAAAAGGCTATCTCGAGGGCTGCGACGGAAGCCTTACCGCCAGGGAGATCGAGATGCTCCCCATGGGGGCAAAACTGATGACCTACGAGTGCGGCATCCGGTTCCTGGCTGATTTTCTGACAGGCGACACCTACTTCAAGATCCACCGGGCAAACCACAATCTCGACCGTGCCAGGACACAGTTCAAGCTGGTCGCTGACATGGAGGCGAAATGGGACCAGATGGCAGCGATCGTACAAAAATGTTCCATCTAAAATAGAATCAATGTTGCACTCAATACAGTCCAGCTTTGCTGGACTGTATTTTATTTACAGGTTTTCTTTGCTATTTTGCGGCCAAAGTGGTAGTATATTACAGTACACACCACTAATACAGAAATGAGGATACTCTCATGAATACAAAAGACTATCAAAACGGACTGCGCGACGGGGTTGCCGTCGCGCTGGGATATTTTGCCGTATCGTTTACATTCGGGATGGCGTCCGCTGCCGACGGGCTGAGCATCCTGCAGGCAGTGCTGATCTCACTCACAAACGTGACATCCGCCGGGCAGTTCTCTGGGCTTGCGATCATCGCCGCAGGCGGGACATACATCGAGATCGCCCTGACACAGCTGGTCATCAATCTGCGCTACTGTCTGATGTCCTTCTCCCTGGCACAAAAATTAAACCGCAGCGCACCGCACTGGCACAGATATCTCATGGCATACAGTGTGACAGACGAGATCTTTGCGCTGGATGCGAGCCTTGACCGCGCCCTGCCGCCCGCCTACCACTACGGCATCACGAGTGTAGCCGTCCCTGGATGGGTGCTGGGAACACTCGCGGGCGCGGTGTCCGGAAACATCCTGCCCGCCTTCGTGATCAGTGCCCTCGGCGTTGCCATCTACGGAATGTTCCTCGCCATCATCATACCGCCCGCCAGACAAAACCGCGCTAGATCGGAAGAGCACACGTCTGAACTCCAGTCACTGACAACCATCTCGT
>CAJUQU010000323.1 GCA_910588595.1 uncultured Lachnospiraceae bacterium
CACGCATAGAGACGAACAAGCGGTACGTGACCGATATCGAGATCAGGGCGCTCGCCCATATCTTTGGTGTCACCTGCGACTATCTGATCGAAGGCGAGTGCACGGATCTGTAGGAAAATCCTCGTTCAGCTGGGGAGCCTCCACTCCCGGACGGCTCCTCCCCGGCACTTAGTATACCGCACGCGCCCCTCTCATTTCGCCCTCCATATCAGAGCGGTCTATAGTGTTCTTTCAGCCAATTGGCAACACCGTCATTTTCGTTGCTGTCAATGATTCCCGTTGCTGCCGCCTTCAACTCTTCCACCGCATTTTCCACCGCATAACACTCGTCAGAGATCTCAAACATCGGGATATCATTGACTGCATCTCCAAACGAGATCACTCTGCCGCAGTCCCAGATTTTTTTCAATTTCTGGATCGCATGCGCTTTTGTCGCATTGACCGGCATGATCTCGCAAAAGTATTCCGGCCGGTACAGTTCCTGCTGGATCGTACAGCGGTACCTCTCATCCTTTGACAGGATGTCATAGAGTGGCTGGAGCTCGCTTTTCTCCCCTATACATGTAAAATAAAAAATCTCCCCCTGGTACAGCTCTTCATCGTCCTTTACTGGCCGAAGACGCCTGTCGCCTTTTCTCAGGCTGAGATACCGTCTGATACCATCGTTTTCCCTCCCGGATAACCATGAGACCTTTTCCACGCCGTCCACAAAAGAATAGACCAGCGGTAAGATGTTATTGGCACGGATCACCTCTATCGCATACGCCCGCTCGCTGCTGCTGAAATCCTCCCTGGACAAAATCTCCCCTGTCTCCGGCTGGAATATAAACGCCCCGTTATATGCTATGACCGGTATGTTGGTCGACAGACCCGCTGTCACCACGGATGCAGATACCAGCGACCTCGCAGTCGCATACGTAAACATCATACCTTTATCTACGAGTTCATTGATGATCGCGATGCTTTTTGGGTTTATCCGGTCCTTTTGATTTAACAATGTGCCGTCTAAATCTGTTACATACAATGTTTTTTCCAAGATCGTACCGCCCTTCCGACAGGGAAAATATACCCTGTACCGCTTTATTCTCGTTTAATTCATGTTTTTCTTTTGGTCGGAAACCATATCTCCACCCGATGCTTTTTGCTCTCTGTATTTTGTCATCCCTACATAAATCGCACTTTTTGGACATGCATGCGCGCACGCGCCGCACCGGATACACTCGGCAGAATCCGGTTCCCGGACAGGATCGACTTCCATCTTGCATATACTTTTGCACTTTCCGCAGTTTATACAGCGATCTTTATCTACTTCCAGATGACACAGACTGATCTTGTTCATGATGCCATAAATAGCCCCTAGCGGGCAGAGTGTGCGGCAGAAAAACCGATATATGAAAATACAGCCCGCGACTGTCACGATCAATATCGCCATTTTCAGCGAAAAAAGAGCGCCGATCGTCCGCCGCAGCTCCTCGTGTGTGCCGAGCAGCGGGATCCCGCCCTGCAGTGTGCCCGCCGGACAGATATACTGGCAAAAAGCCGGTTTTCCCATGCCCATATAGTTGGTCACTGTGACCGGGAGCACGAAGACAAACACGACAAGGACCAGATATTTGAGATACAGAAATATTTTCTTTAACCTTAGTTTGGGCGATGGGATCCTGTGTATCAGTTCCTGTATCAGTCCGAACGGGCAGAGCCAGCCACAGACCGCCCTTCCAAGCAGCACGCCGAACGCCAGCAGCACGCCAGCCACATAGAAGCTGAACTGAAATTCCATGGAACCGTTCACTGCCTGCAGCGCCCCGATCGGACAGGCAAATCCCGCCGCCGGGCACGAATAACAGTTCAGTCCCGGATTACAGAACTGTTTCCACTTTCCCTGATAGATCTTCCCGCCTTTATAATTCAGCAGATGTGCATTGGAGTACCCAAATGCAGCTATCTGGATGATCTTTCTCTTCATGCAAACCCTTCACCCCAATCCGATACACTCAAGGCAGATATTCGCAGCCTTGTTCAGCACGATCTCCACTTCTCCCCTCGCGGTGCCATAAAAAATGAACACACAGGCTGCCACCGCGACAGCGATCCTTGCAAAACGTTTCGTCCTACAGCCCATTTAGATATTCCTCCACAAATGTCTTGTAACCGTCCACATACGCGCCGACGATCGGCTCTCCTACAAGATTTCCTTCCTTGTCGACAAACAGTGTCGTTGGCACGCCCACAACCCATCTCATGACTGGATCAAGATCAGCATTTGCAATGACGTGTGTAAACTCCGCTCCCGCCTTCTCTGTGATCTCCACCGCCAGATCATGATGCTTTGTATCCTCATCTCCGGAAATATCGACGATCAATCCGATGATCTGGACATTGTCCGGCATGGACTGCGCCCACTCTCCAAGCTCCGGCATCTCCGCCACACATGGACTGCAGAAGGTTCCCCATATGTTTACGACAGTCAGATCCTTCTCCCCAAATATGTCTTCTGTGACGGTATTCCCCTCCAGATCCTTTGCCGTGAACGAGGGCATCTGGCTCGGAAATCCCGCTTCCGCAGCTGACGCATCCTCCTCGTGCCCTGCCTCGTTCGGTTCAGACGCTGATGCCGCCACGCTCTGGTTTTCCACCGGATCTGTATCTCCAGCGGGTGTTTTTCCACAGCCGGCGGCAAAGAGCGCCGCCCCCAGCAAAATACCTGTCCAACACGTCATCCTATATTTTCGTCTCATCTCATCAATCTCCTCTTTCTTTTTTAACTCCTCCACCACATTGCAAAGCACCATGATCCTTTATCAGCCGCTGTTTCTTCCACAGGCTAAAGGATACTGATCCCACTCCTTCCTTTATGCATTTATCATACTGTAATTCTTTGTGCATTTCAATCCATTCTTTGGCTTTTTGTCTTTTTTCTCTACTCTTCGTCAATAAAGATCTTCAGATATGACTGGATCCTTGCTTTTGGATACAATTCATCCATCAGACCAAATTCCGGGTCATAATATTTCCCATCATAGTACAAGATCCAATGACCATATTTTGGCAGGAGAACTTTGAGAATACATACTTTGGGCAGGACAGTATTGTTATCTGCTTTTGTCATCGTCTTTGCCTGCGTTATTCCATAGTGGTTCAGCGCCTTCTCAATGTCCTTTTTCCCCGTACCTTTATCATTATTCATAACAGAAACAACATCCTCTACCGTCACACCTGCAAGCATGGCAACACACGCCTGTCCGCACAGATATTCTGTAGGCTGCTTAATATATTCAATCTTTTTCATCGTATATCCCTCCTCTTGTTTTGTCTGATATTCAATCAATTTCTGTACTGCCGACTTTCTCTTATGTCACATATCCTTTGAACGACTGCCCAAAAGCAGAAAAATAACCGATGCAAGTCTTGCGGTACATCCCTCCGGTTACGAATTACACATGCAATTTATAACGAAGCGATATACAATCCAAGATGCGTCAGTTATTTTCCTACAGATCATCAGCTAAACATTGAAAAGGCATCTGCCTTTGTCACACTGTCCACATGAATGAACACATCCATATATGTGATATCCTCTTTCTCGTACTCATATTCAAAACAGCCGATGATATTCTCCTTTTTCTTTTCCACAAAATTGTTCGCCTGCAGGTATTCCATGATCAGCTTATAGGCATTGGGAATTCTCTCAAACGGCTGAATGAATGGCTCTTTGATCGTTATCACAGCATAGTCGGCTTCGTGATTCTCCAGAAACATTACTCCCTGATAATCTGTCTCGAAATCATCCGGGATCACACATGCCGCGACATATCCGTGAAGTCCAAATCGATTCTGCTGCTCCTGTGACACAAAAGGAAAATCCCATCCGATAAATTTGACATCCGGGCATGCTTTCTTAAGGCCGCAGTTTTCTGCCCACCTGTCCATATGACCCATGGCATCGCTTTCCGGATCCGAAGAAACGATCACATAGCCAGCCATCTTAAACGGCGCTACCCTTTTAATCCTTATCTCCGAATAGATATCACTCTGATCAGACAGATCTTCTCTCACAAGGGCATCAAGCTTGCACGCAAAGATCCCGCACATCGCAACAAGTCTGTCCAACTCTGGAACTACCTCGTCTGATTCCCATCTTGACACGGTCTGCCTGGTGACGCTCATCTGATCAGCCAGTTGTTCCTGTGTCAGTTTCTTCTGTTTACGCAAAAAACTTATATTACTTCCCAAACTCATTTTCTCATCTCCGCTCTAATTGTTATCCAACGGCCATTGGTCATTTATTATTATGTCATATCGATGAATACAAATCCACCAACCGCCATATGCTTTTTTGGTGTCTATGTAACACAGCATGTTACATTAGAGCGTGTTTGATAAATCATTCCCGCCATCTATATAACGACGCCATAGCGTCGTATTCACCACTTTGCGTGATATTTGCACCATATT
>CAJUQU010000324.1 GCA_910588595.1 uncultured Lachnospiraceae bacterium
CATCTGCCTGCTTTAGCAGGCGTACTAATCAGGATGGTGAATTTTTATATTTCACACTAACTCCCATCTGCCTGCTTTAGCAGGCGTACTAATCAGGATGGTGAATTTTTATATTTCACGCTAACTTGATACTCGGACTTATTCCAGAAGATCTCCCGTTGCCAGTTTCCGTTCACACTCATAACGATCAACCAGCAGTGAGCCGTCCACAGTCCTCACGACCAGTTTCCCGTCAAAGATATCCACGATCTCCCCGGGTCTGTACGCTGAAAAATCGATCATCTCATCAAACGGATGCGCTTCCCATATCCTCACAGTCTGGTCCCCGCACTTCGCGAAAGCTCCTGGAAATGGCTCCGACACGCCGCGGATCAGATTGTAGATCGTTCTTGTCCGCTCGTGAAAGTCGATCTTTCCGTCCGCCGCTGTGCGCTTGCCATACCACGAATCAAAATCCTTTGATTTTGTCCGCACGGTGATGTTGCCTTCCTGGTACGCCCTGAGCAGCTTTCTGATCAGATTCTTCGAACAGATCATATTCTTATACTGCGCTGTGCGGATATTGTCATGGGGCGTGATCGAGAACATCTCTGTCGCAAACACATTTGGACTGTCTGCCTTCTCATCATACCGGAACAGATTCAGGTTAAAGCGCGTATCCCCCAGTATCATTGACCAGTTCAGCGGTGATCTGCCCCTTCCAAACGGGAGATAGCCGCTGTTTCCATGAAATCCATACACACCGTACTCAAATCTGTCCAGCACATACTTCGGAATCAGGCGCTGCCATCCCATAGAAACTGCGATCTCAAAAGTATTCTCCTCCATGAACGCCCTTGTCTTCTCGTCCGTCAGAAAGTAGCTGTCCGCTTCAAACACGGGGATCCCATATCTGTCCGTCAACACGGAAAGCCCTTTGAAACCCGACACCTGGTTATTTTTTAACACCTCGCTGTTGATCGTGATCACAAGATCAACCTGGCATATGTTATTGTGGATAAACTCCACGATATTCTCCGAGGTATCCTTCACGCCAAAAACTGCCAGTTTATATTTCATGTCGCATCTCTCCTTGTCCTTCTATCATTTTTACGATGTCTGTCCGGTATCGCTCTGTCCCGAACGCCCCTGCCCTCTCTGCGGCGCACTCTTTATAGTGATCATATAGCGCGCGGTCTGTCAATATATTTTTCAGCTCCTGTGCAAAGATTTCTTCCTCTGCAGTGATGGTATCCGCGTTGAGATCCTTCTCCCCCTCAAAGATGGGCGCGAGGATCCCGTAATCTGCATGATACACCTTGTGCCGGTCACGGCACACAGTATGGTCATCCTGCAGGATCTCCGACGGACCTGTCTTGCAGTTTACACTGATACACGGAACCCCGCATACCATCGCCTCGATCATGGCATTGGGAAATCCCTCACTCACGGAAGTCAGCGCATACACATCCGCCCTGGCAAGCAGCGGGAACGGATTCTTGAGCGCCCCTGTAAAGCAGACGGACTCCATGATCCCCAGATCCTCAGCCAGTTTTCGATACTCCGCATAACTGCCGTCCCCTATGATCATCAGTCTGGCATCAGGAATCTCCCTTTTGACAACCGCAAAGCATTTCAGCAGATGCCAGAACCCTTTCAGATCATCCTCCCTGCCCATCGACACGATCAGCGCTCCCCTGCGGTTTACAAAACCCTTCCAGCGCCCCTCTGTGCCTTCGTCCGTCTCTCTGCGGGACAGTTCCCTGATCTCTTCCAGGCTGCAGGGATTGTAGAGCGTGCATGACCTTTTTGTCCGAAAGGCGCTGTTGATCTCGGCTTCCATGGTCCTGGTGCAGCTCACAACGCAGTCCGCCCTGCGAAAGATCAGGCCTGCCCCCCGGTCACTCAGAGCGTTGTACCCGCGTATCCCTGCCCAGGTGGTGTCCTTCCCCTTCGACAGCACATTCGCAAGGTTTGCCGTCGTGCCAAAGCTGTAGGTGATGTCAATACCCAGCTCTTTTTTCAGGTTTTTCAGACGCTTCACACGCCTATATAGATTCACAGCCTTGCCAGCCTTTCCCTCTGCCGCCCCCAGGTCCAAGTCGATCAGATGTAATCCTGACACATCATAAAAGATATCTTTTGTGGAAAACACTACCAGATAGACATCGTACAAGTCCTTCAGAAGCCTTGCTGTAAAGACGCAGATCCGCTCAAAACCTCCTTGGTGGAGCATCGGTGTGATGAGCATGATTCGCTTTTTCCCGATCTCGTTTTTTCCCTCTTTTTTATCCTTATTCAAACTGCCCTACACTCCTCTGGTCACAACGCCGGGCGGATTCTGTCCGCTGATGTAAAACGCCTGCATTTTGGCTGCCAGCCCGCGCACATCGAACCCCTTCGCGGCGATCGCCGCCCTCATATCTTTCCGCTCCAATGCCGATTTCGCATTCCTCATGATCTCGCCCGCCCAGTTTGCCGCCGTTTCCTCGATACTCTTGTAAGTCACAAGCTCAGTCAGTGCCGCTTCCCTTGTAACTTTGTCCGAGACAAGACAGCAAAGCCCTGATGCCTGCGCCTCAGCCACACTGCCGGGAAGTCCCTCATAGGTCGACGGAAAGACAAAATAGTCAAACGCCTGATAATACCGCTCCACATCGAAACGGCTGCCTAGAAACAGCACTTTGTCCGACAGCCCGATCGAACTTACTTTTGCTCTGATCTGCTCTTCCAGTTCCCCTTTTCCGATCAGCACCAGCGCTGCGTCATCGCGCATTTTGCACAGCTCTGCAAAAATGTCGATCAGGTAACTGTGATTTTTCATCGATCCAAACCTGCCCACGTGACCGATCACAAACTTACCGCCAAGCCCGAGTTCGTCCCGCACCTGCCCCCGCACTGCCGCGTCGAACACAAACCGCTGCGTGTCGATCGCGTTGGGAATGGTCCACACTGCTCCCTTCTCGACCCACTTTCTTCCGTAGACTGCCTCCGCCGCCTCGGCAGAACAGGTAAAGCAATAGTCCGCCCTGTATTTGAGCGGACAGCGGATCAACTTCGTCACCAGACCCTTGACGCCGGGAGCCACCCCCGCGCTCCTGGCATGGGCGATCGTCACGGGGATCCCCGCCCGCTTCGCGATGGGGAGATAGATGGACGCCGTGCTGGTCATATGCCCCTGCACTGCCGCAAATTCGTTATGGTCGCGAAAGAACCTCCTCAGTGCCTTTTGATAGGACAGGAGATTCCACACTCTGAATCTCGGGACACTGTATATCCTGCCGCCGAGACGCTGTATTTCCCTGTTGTACTGACCTTCCTTCTCTGTGTGCACGAGAAAATCAAACTGCACCTTGTCCCTGTCCAGTGCCCGGTAGAGTTCCATCACCCTGCTCTCCGCACCGCCCAGATTCGTCGTGCCAAGCACATTCAATACCCTCACCGGATCCGTCTGCATCATATCTATAACCCTCTAATATTGACCAGCACAAACTTTGTGACTGCCATCAAGTATTCCACTGCACTGCCCAGCACACCGCGCTTTTTCGGTGTCAGCTGCAGCAGGTCCGCATATGAGACCAGCCTGTCGCTGTACGCGGCAAAAAGCTGCTCATACCGCTCAAAATCCCTGTCCTTCATTGTATTGGTGTGTACGACAAACGTCGCATATCCTTCTTTATCCCTCTTTTTCAGGACACTGCCCTGCCTGTATGAGATCGGATAAAACACCATTCCCCACCGGCTGTACGGAACTGTTCCAAAACCGTCTGTCATCCTGCAAAATCCAAGCTTTTTTAGCGCCCTGACCGTATTTCGGTCAAAGGAATGTGCCGGCGCCATAAAACAGTCTGTCATGATTCCATGATCAGATAAGATCTTTCTGCCCCGACTCAGCGCCTCATACTGCTGCTCATACCCTATGCCCGCAAATTCCGAGAGCCGGTTCAGCGGAAAACAGCCCATCTTTCTTGTCGTGTAGATGTGCGTCACACCGTGCTGGGCGATGCACCAACCATCTTTTTCCAGCGTTTTTACATACTGCCAGAAATCGGTGACGGGCGCGGTTTCCGGCGTGTCAATATGAAGGTTCTCGTCCATGTTGTCAGGCACTACCCCGATCAGGGGCTTGATGTTATACTGGTCGCAGAGCGCCTTGAACCGCATGAATCTCGCCCAGTCCATATCCGGCGTGATGTCGTCCATCCTGATACTGATCTTCATAGATTCTCTCTGTACCAGTCGATGGCGAGCGCGATCCCGCTCTCAAAGTCATACTCCGGGTCATAGCCCAGCATTTCCCTTGCCTTGGAGATATCCGCGTTGGAATGTTTGATATCACCCGCACGGTCCGGTCCGAAGTTCGGCTCCACTTCCCTGCCGAGTGCCCTGCACAGGTCGTAATATATGTCGATCAGGTACTCCCTGCCAGATCGG
>CAJUQU010000325.1 GCA_910588595.1 uncultured Lachnospiraceae bacterium
AAGTCGGATATATACTCCGGCGAACTGGACAGGATGGATTTATCAAAAGAAATCCTGTTGCTGATCGACCGATACGTCAGTGAGCAGAACGCGCATAGCACTTGTGCTATTGATCCCGGTTTGGGATGCTCGCCTACCTGTTGGGATTTTCCGACTGCAAGGCCATGATCTTGGGGGAATGCCTGCCGACAGACGCAAAAGAAATGAATACAGAATTGTAGCCGCAAAGTGCCGGACAGGACGGAAAGGCTGCGCCCACAGCCCTTCCGACCTGTCTCTCTTTCGTTTTAAATAAATATTCATACCTCCAGCTCCGCGTACCTGTTGGATTTCGACCACTGCGGGTGCTTCTTTATTAAAAATGAACAGAAGATATTATACACAAATACGTCCGCCACCGCCATAATTCTTGCACAGAGCGGTATTTCTTCCCCGCTGATGCCATAGGGATAGCCTTTTCCATTCCACCATTCGTGATGATACGCCGCCATCTCCACTGCCGTATTCAGATACCCCGATTCTCCAAGTTCCGCCTTTGCATGGGTAAGCAGTTCCTCCCCTGCCGTAGTGTGCGTTTTCATTATCCCAAATTCTTCTTCCGTCAGCTTTCCCGGCTTGTTCAGGACGGCATCCGGTATATGTATTTTCCCGATGTCGTGAAGCGGCGCAGCAACCACCATATCACTTAAATATCTGTCCGTAAGAATATTACTGTATACCCCCCCTGTCTTTTCAGCTCCTTTGCAATGCACTCCACATATTCCGCTGTACGCCTGATGTGTCCGCCCGTATTATCGTCCCTGTTCTCCACGACCTCCGCCATGATCGTAATCATGCCCGACTGCATACGAGAAACCTTTTCATGGTAAAAGGAACGCTTATTGCCCTGCACAATCAACACGATAATCGTAATCGTCATAACAAAGGCGGAAACGCTGGTAATCCCGATAAACGGAGACAGCCCCCGCCCATAGATGCTGTCCGCCGCCCGTACATTACCGCTGTCCACCGTAATCTGCATTGTCGTATGGTTGGAAAAGAGCAGCATCAGAATCCCGATAATCCAAAGCAGATACTTTTCCGATTTCCGCAGACTCCTGTGCTGCATATTATCCTGAAACCAACTGCGCCAGCTTTTCCCTTTCATATAGAATAAAAGAAGCAGCATGGATAATACCCCATAAAGGATAAACTGATAAACTACGGTTTCCTGTGCCGACAGCGCAAAGAAATACGGCGGTACAAGCATTGTCGGAACAAACAGCCCGTTGATAATTCCCGGAAACGGCAGCATCTGAACCAGTCCGCACAGGCGATGCTTTTTCCTGCCAAGGCAGATATTCAGCCCGATCATAAGCAGCGCTGTCATGTTTGCCATATCTTTTCCAAAAGCCAAGAACACAATGCCGATCAGGAAAAAACTGAGCAGATAAAAGAATTTCTGCTTCTTTGCCTCCATATCCGGCTCTAAGAATACATACTTTTTTATCAGGAAACCGCTGACTGCGATTGCCGCCGTTTCCAGTATTTCCAATATTACCGTTTCCATAGCTTATGCACCGTCCTTTCCGTTCTTTTTTCTGCACCCTGCACAAACATTTTCTCTTTCCGCATCAGCAGGTAACTGATTCCGCCGACAACAGCCGCCGAAGCCAGCCCTGCACCGTTCATTGGTACGATATGCGCCTGATAAAATGAATCACTGTATGCCACCAATGCAGGAAGCAGGTTCGTTACAGCGTGAACCACTGCCGCTGGAAACAGCGATGCGCTCTTTTTTGTCAAATAGACCAAAAATCCCTGTGACAACAGATTGGAAAGAAATAAATCACACAGCCCGATCAGCGGGTGCGGGAGAAAAATCAGGATTCCCAAATGCCACATTGTCCGTATCAATGCCAATAGCAGCATTGCGGCTTTCGTTCCATACAGTTTCTCCAGCTTAGGAAATAACCAGCCAAGCCACCCCAGTTCTTCTCCAAGCATCTCAACTGAAGCCAAAACGCCCAATATTGTCATTCCCAAAATCTCCCCCAGTCCACGCAGGGTAAATGCTCCTGCCTGAAAAGATACCTCTCCCCTGAACATAAGATACATGAGCAGCTCGTTTAAGTAACTCATGACGAGCGCACCGGCTACTGCAAATAGGTAGATTTTCCATGCTTTTTTGATATTGGGGAGAATCATAAGATTGTCCCATCCTTCCCCGCTTATCTTACATAGAATAAGCGCTGTCAGTGCCGGAAGAAATGAGGTCAGAATGACAAGCGAAGTCGATACAGACTCGTCCCCCGATGAATGTGCAGCATACCACAGTATATTGGAAAGCGGCAGACAGCACAACAGAAATATCCATATGTATTTTCTCGTGTTCTTCAAATTCAAAACAGGCTCCTTTATCTGCTCAATAATTGATATTCGCTTTTCTCGCCTGACTGCACAAATCACGGGTAGCCAGAACGTATTTCTTTCCGTCCTTAATAAAATGTGTCCCGCACTGCCGAAACTCAAAATGTACTTTATGGGCGATACATTGTTCCCGTATGGAAAGTACCCATGCATAGTCAAGCGGTCTGGCGTTTCTGTCCGATTCGCCGCCAACCACAACTAATTCAACATGGTTAAGATAGGCACTTATGTCTATTTCTTCAATCAGTGGCTGGCAGATAATATTTTTATGCCTGATTGGCAGCTCATTGAAAATGGAAAGCCTGTAATCAGCCCTGTCCTTATTTTCCACCGTACAGCCAACCGATACATTGTCGTATCCATCATTCCAGTCCTCCGGGACGCAATCCATAAACCGGTCAATACGCTTCGTCAGGAACAAAAAATGCAGGTCAGAACGCTCCCGTATCATCTGCCAGCATTCCAAACGCCATTCATCAGCCTCCTCAATCAGAAAATCCGTGGAGAAGCAAAGATATACGGTTTGCCCCGATTTGATTTTGTAGTCCCCCGATTTATTTTTAGCGACAGGTGCATAAAAATTGTCTGTTTTAACAATATTGTCCGTATCCATCCCACGTTTTAAATCACCTTTATGAATGTAACAGTATTTACACCCCTCGCTATGTTTGTGGCAGCCACGCCACGGATTCCACATTGCCATAGTTACAACCTTTCATCAATCAATTGGGGAAACGAATCCCTATTTATATTTTACAGTCCTGAATTTGTGTTCTATCCAGAAAGTTGCCTCCAATGTATGGAAATGAATAAATCTTATCTTAGGATCATCAATCCCTTTTGGAAAAAAACTCTTATCATCCTCATTCCATAACTCCTGCATTTCGTTTCTGTCCGTTATGATCTCAACTTCTCCCACCAGTGTTAAAGAATCGCCCCCATGCTGGAAACAGATACTTGACTTTTCGTTGGTTTCAAAGTGTTTTGCCTTCCCCTGTTTTTCACTTCTTTTGGAAGTCACAAAATATATATCCCGAAACCCCTTATCGCTCAACTTATTTACGCAGCATACTCTTGGATATCCCTTCTCATTCACAGATGAAACAAACATAATACTGCATTTTTGCACTAATTCATCTGCTTTTTCTTCGATTTCCTTAATTCTTTGCTTTTGAATGTCACTTGCCTTTAATTCCATACCATGTTCCTCCATTTTTCCCTCGTAATTTATGAAAAATTTATAAAGCTGTTGGTCTTTGAAACACTGTCTACATGAATATACACATCCATACAGGTAACACTTCCTTTTTCATAAACATACTCAAAACAGGATAAAACATTCTCCTTCGGTTCTTCACAAAATCCATTTGCGGCTAAAAAATCCATTATTTTTTTATAACCGCCACGGATACGGTCTACCGCCATAAAAGGGTTGTAAATTGTTATCACTGCATAGTCGGCTTCTTTCTGGACAGCATATTCCACTCCCGGACATTTTGTTTCAAATCCTTCCGGCAGAATATAAGCTGCCACATACCCGTGAATGCCAAATCTGGTAGTCATCTCAGGCGGGACAAACGGAAAGTCCCATCCAATCCTCATTGCATCCGGCGAAACTTTTAGCAGACCAGACCGCCGTGCCCAATTTTCCATGTATGCATTTACATCATCTTCCGGATTCGGTGAGAGCATTACATATCTTGCCATCTGAAATGCTTCTACCTTTTTTACAATAATTTCTGAATAAACTGCATCATCGGCGCTCATATCTTCTTTAACCATAGCGTCCAGTTTACAGGCAAACAAATCGCTTAAAGCCACTATCTTATCCAGTTCGGGAATAACTTCATCTGCCTCCCATTTCGATATTGTCTGGCGGGAAACGGACATCATTTCAGCTAACTGTTCCTGTGTAATCTTCTTCTAGATCGGAAGAGCA
>CAJUQU010000326.1 GCA_910588595.1 uncultured Lachnospiraceae bacterium
TGATCACACAGAAATATAAGGACATGCTTGGTGCGAAGTCGGTGATCCGGCAGATGTCGGAGTGGGCAGCGGGGAGAGCCAGGGAGATCGGCAGTGAGAACGTGTTTGATTTCAGTCTCGGCAACCCGTCTGTGGCAGTGCCTCAGGACTTTACGGACAAGATGATCGACCTATTGCAGAACCGCGACACGATGGCGCTTCACGGTTACAGCCAGTCGCAGGGGATTCCGGCAGTGCGCGCGAAGTTTGCGGAATTTTTGAACAATAAATTCGGCATGGATTACACGGCGGAACATTTATTCATGACGACGGGGGCTGCGGGCGCGGTCGCACATGCAGTCAGGGTAGTCACACAGCCAGGCGATGAGGTAGTCACCTTTGCGCCGTATTTTCCTGAATACGACCACTATGTAGGACAGACTGGCGCAGTGCTGCGGGTAGTGCCTGCCGACACAGGTAAATTTCAGATCAATTTTGAGGAGCTTGACAAGGTTTTGAACCCCAAGACGATGGCAGTGTTGATCAACACGCCAAACAATCCGTCAGGAACAGTCTACTCGACGGAGACGATCAAAAAGCTTGCTGCAGTTCTCAGGGAAAAACAGTCGGAATATGGTCATGACATTTTCCTGATATCGGATGAGCCGTACAGGGAGATCCTGTTTGAGGGTGTCGATGCGCCGTACGTATCAAAGTACTATGACAATTCCCTCTCCTGCTACTCGTTTGCAAAGTCCTTATCGATACCAGGGGAGCGACTGGGGTATATCGCGGCGAATCCCAAGTGTACCGACAGTGCGCTGATCTCGCCGATGTGCGCGCAGATCTCGCGGGGGATCGGGCATAACTGTCCGCCGTCTATCATACAGATCGCAGTGGCAGAGGTTTTGGGCATCACCTCAGACCTGTCCGTGTATGAGACCAACATGAACATCATTTATGACGAGCTTGTGCGCCTTGGCTTCGAGGTCGTAAAGCCGGGAGGAACATTCTATATCTTTCCGAAAGCGCTCGAGGAGGACTCGGTGGCATTCTGCAAAAAGGCGATGAACTATGATCTGGTGCTTGTGCCCGGGGATTCGTTTGGATGTCCGGGGTACTTCCGGATGGCATACTGCGTGGAGACAGACAAAGTAAAACGCGCGATGCCGGCGCTGCGCAGATTTGTTGCTGCGGAATATAATATGTCTTAAGGAGGAGCGTATGCTTGATTGTGGTCTGGTGCTCGAGGGCGGCGGCATGAAGGGAATGTATACCGCGGGTGTCCTGGAGTACTTTATGGAAAAGGATCTGTATTTCAGAAACTGCTATAGTGTGTCAGCGGGGGCGTGCCACCTGTGCAATTACATCTCCAAACAAAAGAAGCGCTCCTACCATGTAGGGCTTGACTATCTGAATGATAAAAATTACTGCAGTGTTTACAGCCTTTTGAAAACGGGGGATCTATTCAATGTGAGGATGTGCTATGACACGATCCCCAATAAGCTAGTTCCCTACGATTACAAGACCGCCGCGAGATATGAGGGAAATGCCTTTGCAGTGGTGACAAATATCCGCACCGGGGAGGCGGAGTACATGCCGATGCGTGAGATGCACAGGGATATCGCTGCGGTGCGGGCGTCCGCTTCCCTGCCGCTGGTGTCGCGGAATGTCAAAATCGGAAATGAATACTATCTTGACGGCGGTATCGCCGATGCGATTCCGATCCGCAGGTCGATCGCGGACGGAAATGCGAAAAACGTGGTCATACTCACGAAGGAAGTGGGGTATGTCAGAAAACAGGCTTCGCGGGCTATGCGGAATATGATCAGGCTCAGGTACGCGAAGTTTCCCAAGGTGTACGAGCTGGTCGCCAACCGATATGTGCGATACAACGAGACACTCCGGTTTCTGGATGAGGAGGAACGGGCTGGAAGGGCTTTTGTGATCCGGCCGCAGAGTCCAAACGATATTGGAAGGATAGAGAAAGACAGGAAAAAGCTGGAAGTGTTGTATCAACTCGGCTATCATGACGCGAAAAAGTATCATGACAGGCTGATGGAATTTATCGGAAAATAACATCATATAATGTGATGAGGCGGCAATTATTTATGAAAGGATAGAGGGAACTATGGTCGAACTTCTAAAGGCGGTATTGTTTGGTATCGTCGAGGGAATCACAGAATGGCTTCCTGTCAGCAGCACAGGGCATATGATCATTCTGGACGAATTTATCAGGCTTGACTGCACGCCGGAATTCTTGGAAATGTTTCTGGTCGTCATACAGCTGGGCGCGATCATGGCGGTTGTGATCTTATTTTGGGACAAGATATTTCCGTTTCAGTTCAAGGACAGATCAAAACCAGTGATCGAGATGGATAAGATCATGTTGTGGATGAAGATCATGGTGGCGTGCATTCCGGCGGCGATCGTCGGACTGCTGTTTGACGAAGTGTTTGAGGCATTGTTTTATCATGCGATACCGGTCGCTCTCGCGCTGATCGTCTTCGGTGTGGCATTCATCGTCGTGGAGCGCAGAAATAAGGGAAAGAGGGCGGACATCAGGAACCTGGATGATATCACCTTTAAGACAGCGTTCATCATCGGCGTATTCCAGCTGATCGCAGCGATATTTCCGGGAACGTCGCGCTCGGGCGCCACGATCGTCGGCGCGCTGCTCATCGGCGTCTCGCGGAGTGTGGCAGCGGAATTTACATTTTTCCTTGCAATACCGGTCATGTTCGGTGCAAGTCTTCTGAAATTGGTCAAATTCGGGCTGTCATTCACGACGATGGAAGCGGGGGTATTGATCATCGGAATGCTTGTCTCGTTCTTCGTATCGATATTTGTGATCAAATTTTTGATGGATTATATCAAGAAGCATGACTTCCAGATCTTTGGCTGGTACCGCATCGTGCTCGGTGCGATCGTCGTCATACTTGGCATATGCGGTGTGATCACCGTGTAAATGAGGATTATAAAACTGCATAATTTTGGGGAAACTCTTTTATGAAAAGCTGCCATAGAGCGTGTATGCTCTATGGCAGCTTTCTAATTCTCCATATTCTCTTCATCGTAGTAAGCCTTGATGCGGATCGCTTGATTGTGGTCGCCGAAGTCCTCGCCGAACAGGGTACAGCCGCCGCAGTTTGCGGTATCTCTGGGAACTTCAAGCCGGAACGTGATGTAACTGTTGTAGTCGATGTTTAAGTCCTGTATCGTCACGTCGGAAAGCCTGTTTGTCCCGTCCATAAAACATCCCTCATTGTTGATGATAAGTGTTTTCAACAGTCCGTACTGGTTCAGTTTGTCCGGCCACCATGCCGGCGACACATATCCGCTGCGGTTTCCGTAATCTCCGGGGCTGATCCACATGCCGAGCGCGATATCATTGATAGAAAAATAGATATCAGACGGATAATCTTCATTGGTGTTCGGGCATTCGGATGAGATCTCAAAAGAAATCTGAAGCTCTGTCAGGATCTGACCTGCCTGCAGGTGGTTGGGCAAGTTGTACTCTACATACCCGCTGGTAAACCAGAGGATTCCGGCCTGGAAACGGTCGGGGAAAGAAAACACTTTGGGATCGTCCAGAGAACCGATGATCTCCTTGCTCGTGGCAAGTCCGCAGGTCGGTGTGGCGTGGCACGCCGTGTAGTAGCCGACGCGGATATCATCCGTATAGCAGCGTCTCGCCTCCCTGACGGGCGCCAGGTCGATCATCAGCCTGTCATATCTTGGGCGCACGATCTTCATAGTCCCCCGCTTGCCGGAGGTGATCTTGATCCGCACAAGTCCGGCTTCCTCCAGTTTGCCCACATGCATGGAGATCGCACCGTTTGTGAGACCGAGCGCTTCTGCCAGATCGTTCATGCTGAGGGAGTCATCTTCATATATCATTTCCATTATCTTCACACGCATGGGTGTGCTCAATGCCTTAAAGACATTTTCGGCTTCGCCGACAGAACGAAAGTACAACATAAAACTGTCCCCCTTATTAGTTCCTATTTGATTCATGTTTTTGTTAAGTGGTATTGAATTCATTATAGTGAAAGCTAAAACGAAAGTCAAGATATAAATTTTTAGGATAATATGCACAAACTAATTCTGGTCAAAAGTGGCTGATCTTGTCTATTTAGTGTATAACTTTGAGATTTTTTGTCAGTGATAAAACAAATTGATAAATTGTGAGTAAACGCAGTTATCTGGCAGTTTTGATCCGGATAGAAAAAAGAAAACAAAAGATAACTAAAATAATGAAGTATTGGTTAAAACATTTAGCGATGACTAAAAATGCCTATCTTTAGCCAAATTTTTGTTAAAAAATGAAGCATTAGTGAATGTGCACAAACTAGTC
>CAJUQU010000327.1:0-1118 GCA_910588595.1 uncultured Lachnospiraceae bacterium
GTACAAAAATAATCATCCGCTCCCTCTCGGATATATGGTCACATCCGCACACGCATCCTTTAACGATGCCGAGGAGGTTGAGGAAAATATCCACGAGGAGGACACCGATGACAGAAACCTGGATCCGCTCGAGCGCCAGAACAAGCTGGTTCACCGCCTTGGCATCAGCGACGATGTATTTCTGAGGGTTGACCTCCATTCCTACGGAAGCGAGGCAGATCTATATATTGAGGAGGACGCGCACTACTACGCGTACACCTCAAATACCAAAATCGACACGATCAAGATGAACTACGAGGAGGAGTCCAAGAGCTTCAGCCAGATCAAGAAAAAATATATTTTGGATCTCGGCTACCATGAATCAGGCGAGATCTTATCCCTCAGATCCGAGAATGGTGAGAACCTGAATCTGACTGCCTATAAAGTGGACGAACCTGTCCTTGCCCGCTTCGTCAGCCATTTGAACCAGCAGACACTTACCGTGGACGACTATGACGAGACCTCCTTAAACGGACACATCGATGTCACCTCTGCCGGTCAGCTTGTCCTGTCCGTTCCGTACGATCCCGGCTGGACGCTGTACGTGGACGGTACCCGGACAGATATGGATCTGTTTGAGGACACCTTCATCGGCACTTATCTGGATGAAGGCATGCACACGATCGAGCTGCGCTATTTCCCGAAGGGCTTTATCCCTGGAGTTGTTGTCTCTGTCCTATGCATTGTGCTGTTCGCATCGTTGTACTATATCTCAATCTTATACAAAAAGGAAGCCTGATGGCTTCTTTTTTGCTTGACAGGGACGCCAAAGAATATTATGATAAGGAACGGATTGTTTCGGGAAACAGGTGCAACTCCTGTACGAGCCCGTCGCCGTGAGGCACACATATTTTTACTGTCCTGACCGAGAAGCCACAGCTCCGGGAACCGCCATTGGAGTGATCATCTGGAAATACTCTGAGAAGGTGGCCAGTAAAGTGCCAAGTCGGAATATCGATACAATACCGATCCTCTTGAATGAGTGAGCGATCACCCATTCCGACCGCGGGCGCCGGTCCTGGAGGAAACAAGAAAATAATTCAAAGGAGATCACAAGTATGAAAACATTTTTTAGGAAA
>CAJUQU010000327.1:1128-4322 GCA_910588595.1 uncultured Lachnospiraceae bacterium
TGCATCCTTTGTACAGTGCTTACTGTGGCTATGGCACTCTCTGCAACCGGCTGCAACGACAACAAGAACAATGACACGCCCCCCACTTCCGCATCCTCAGAGACAGGATCCGCGACGGATACGACCGTGATGGGAGAAGGCAGCACAAGCTTTGCCTTTGCCGTGACAGATCCTGATGGCAATACAAGTCCGTTCGAGATCCACACTGACAAAACGACGGTCGGTGAGGCTTTACTGGAACTGGAGCTGATCGCCGGCGATGACAGCGAGTACGGTCTGTATGTCAAGACGGTCAACGGCGTCACACTCGACTATGACAAGGATGGTAAATACTGGGCATTTTATATAGACGGGGAGTATGCTACCTCCGGCGTGGACGCCACACAGATCACTGACGGTGCAAGCTACGCCCTCAAAGCGGAATAGACATGAAACCTACCACCAGGGAAATCGTTATCTTTGCCATGCTCGGCGCTGTCATGTATGCCTCCAAACTCATCATGGAGTTTGCGCCAAACATCCATCTGATCGGCGTATTTACGATCGCATTTACAGTGGTATACAGAAAAAAGGCGTTGTATCCCATCTATATCTACATCCTGATGACTGGTATATTTAACGGCTTTGCGACATGGTGGATACCTTACCTGTACGTGTGGACCGCCCTGTGGGGCGCCGTCATGCTCCTCCCAGTGAATATTCCCAAAAAGGTACAGCCCGTGCTATACATGCTTGTCTGTGCCGCACATGGCTTCCTGTACGGGACGCTCTATGCACCTGCGCAGGCACTCCTATACGGTCTGACTTTCCCCAAAATGATCGCCTGGATCGTCGCGGGGCTGCCGTTTGACTGCATTCACGGCATCAGCAATTTCTTCTGTGGGATCCTCATCATTCCGATCATTTCCACACTCAGGCTCGCAGAGCGCAATATGGGGAAGGCATGATATCATGCCTTCCCCTGATGCTGTTCCATCCATGGAATCAGTTCTGCAAGTGCGATCGGCTTGCTGTAATAATATCCCTGAAATCCATTGCAGCCTAGCTCGAGCAGCTTGTCCTTTTGTTCCTCTGTCTCCACATACTCTGCGATCGTCTCGAAATGAAGGGATTTTCCGAGTTCTGTGATCGCTGCTATGATATCCTTATTTCTATTGTTCTGCAGAACGTCCTTTGTCAAAGAGCCATCGAGCTTGACCACCCCGAAATGATTGGTCTGCAAATACATCAGGGACGTGTGTCCCATGCCAAAGTCATCGATCAGGAACTTGTGTCCCTGCTCCTTTAACCGCTGGATCTTATCGAGCATCTCCTGTGAGGAGACCAGCGCGTCCTGCTCTGTTATCTCAAGCCACATCCGAGTCGGCGAAACATTATATTTTCGTACCTTATCCGCCAAACAGTACTCAAAATCTTCCCACGCGAGCGATTCGTTCGTGATATTCACCGATATCTTGAACTCCGTGCGGATCACCTTGTCAATCTCGCAAACCGCATACGCCGCCTCGTCAAACAGATACGCTTCAATGTCGTGCAGCAGCTTCTCCTCCTTGGCAAGCTGGATGATCAGCGGCGGATAGATAAATCCTGCAATCGGGTGGATCCAGCGAATCAGCACCTCAGCACCGATGCAGATCTCATCCGCATCTACCTGGGGCTGATACACAAAAAACAGCTTTTTGTCCCTGATCGCATCCTTCAGATCCGCAGAGAGGACTCTCGCCACACCGCCCAGCATGTCTTTGCGCTCCGTCAGAGGCATGATCGCATTCGCCGCCTCCTGCTTTTGCAGCTCGGCAGTCAACAATTTGACATTCTTCACCAGCTGCCGCTCATCCCTCTCCTCAAACAGACGCAGGAATGGCAGATAGATCAGCACACCTGCCGCGAGGCATACCACCTGCAGGATGCTCCCCGCGACCGACCCGGTCGCCAGATAACCGCTCAAAAAGACCGGGGTCGTCCACTCCACCTGCCGGACTACATGCGGAACGATACCGATGTAGACCGCCGCGTAAGAGATGATGCACAGCACCACCGGAACCAGCAGATACGGGATCACAAAGATCGGATTCAATATCACGGGAAGTCCGAAAGCGATGATCTCACTGATATTGAATATCGCCGTCGGAAAGGAAAGCTTGGCGATATTTTTGATGCTGCCCTTTTTGGAGAACAACAGGATCGCTATCACAAGACACAGAATGGAACCTGTCCCGCCCATATGGACAAAGACATCCAGAAATGTTTTGTTGAACACCGCCCCCTCGCTGATCCTCACAAAGTTTTCCTGCATGACCGGTTCGAGCACATTGCTGCCATGTATGCCAAAAAGCCACATGCAGTGTGCCAGCAGCAGTACGGCGATCGCGACGATCAGACCGTTTTCGATCGATCCAAGCAGTCTGCCGACGGCGATCTCCAGCAGCCCCTGGACGGAATCCACATGAAAAACTGCCACAAACACCTGCCTGAATACGGCAAAGAATGCCACGACCAGCAATGCCGGCACAATGCCCGACACCGCCTCCGCATAACAGTTATCCGCCTCCATGCCGCGCTGCTGTATCACAAAAAGTCTTTTATCCTTGATCTTAAAAAACAATGCACTGCAGCTCAGGGCGATGAACAGCGCTGTGAAGATATTGTTGGTCCCGAGCGACGCGACCGAGAATCCCTCCTGCTGGATGCCTGAGAAACCGATCAAAGACACCATGGTTATCAGCATCACCATGACCGGATCCCCTCCTGCGCCTCCCTTGTCGCGCTGCCGGATCACCGCATAGCTAAAGCTTGTCGTGAGCGCCAGCCCCACGGCAAAAAAGCCAAAGGATGCACTCTGGATAAAGCGGAAAAATTCCACCACACGGCCGCCCCAAAGGTCGGAGAGGAACTCCTGATACACCGGGAGCGGAAGGCTGACAAACATCAGTGCCATGGAACCACATACCAGCAGCGGTATCGTCATGACCATACCCTGCCGGACTGCCACAAACATGATATTGTCATCAAAATAATCCGATATACAAAACAACCTGTTTTTTACTCGTTCATTCATCTGCTTCGCTCTCTTTCGTTTATCAAAATTTTATAATTTCATTATACTGCCAAAATACCGTTTTGACAATCGGGAACTACTCAAGTCCACATGTATGTGAGAAAAAATTAGGTCAAATACATGTGGACTTGAGTAG
>CAJUQU010000328.1 GCA_910588595.1 uncultured Lachnospiraceae bacterium
CATAAGAAGAGGTCGACATTGAGCGGATCGAAAGTATGGAGTTTCCACCGATCCCTATCGCCGCGACTGCCGCCACCGCACCGCACAAAAGCATGATCGAACTGATCAAGCTCTTTTTCTTTTTTCCTAAATTGCCTGTTTCATTCATTATACACATTCCTCCTGTAGCGGAACGCTTTGCCATCTTCCCAATGAAGGAACCATAAAAAACGGGCAATTTTACTTGTCATATCACTTCTTTACAGTTGCTTAGCAGCGTTACCTGTTTTCATTTTATTACTTTTACATAAATAAAGCAACTAATTTGTCAAAATTAGTTGCTTTATTTTTATATAATATGTGCAAACCGCACAAATACAGGACGATAAACATGTTATAATAAACAGATCATATATGTTGTTTTACAAAATTTTTGACCGCTTCATAACTCTCTTTGCTGAGGATATGCTCGATCCGGCAGGCATCCTCGATCGCAATATCCTTTGGCACGCCCAGTTTGATAAACCACTCCGATATGAACTGATGCCTCTCATAGATCATCTCCGCAATCCTCTTTCCAGAATCCGTGAGATATATAAATCCCGCATCCGTCACTGTAATGTGGCTCCTCTCCCGCAGATTCTTCATCGCGATGCTGACGCTCGATTTTTTATATCCAAGTTCATTTGCGATGTCAACGGACCGGACAACCGGAAGTTTCCTGCTCAGGATCAATATTGTTTCCAGATAATTTTCAGCAGATTCGTTTTCTATCATTTCTCTCTCCTATCATATCTATGAGGTAACTGTGCGGGACATGTACATTATATCACGGTTTAATGACAATTTCAACAAACGTATATCTCTGCACAAATGTGGCTGTCAAGCATGCCGATACAAGACAGCTATGAAAAAGAAAGGGAGCGCATATAGCCAAGCTGCCAGCTTATGCGCCCCTGTACTCTCCATAGATTCCCTTTTTGTCCCGCTTTACCTCATACAGCGCCTCATCCGCATGGCTTAAAAGCGCTGCGATCTCAGAACCCGGATCACCCGTCCACGAAAATCCGGCAGAAGCACTGACTGTTCTCGACTCTGTGTCCGACAGTATGATCTGATTCCGTGTCAGTCTTTCGTAAAATATATCCAGATATCCTTTGATCTCATCCCTGCTCCCACAGCCATAAATCATCATGCAGAACTCATCCCCTGAGCGTCTGGCTGTCAGGAAAAACTCTGCGGGCATATCGCCCATAACCGCTGCAAATCCCTGAAGATACCTGTCGCCCGCATCATGACCGAACGTGTCATTGATTCCCTTAAAGTAATCTAGGTCAAACATGACGATCGCACATACATTCCCCTGCGGCATCTGCCGCAGTTTCTCCGCTGCCATCTGCTTGAAATACTCGAATTTGTACAGCCCTGTGAGCGGATCGTGCATATTCTCATAGCGCATCTGTCTTTTTTCCATGACATCCCCTGTGACGTCCGTGATGACGCCGAGCCTTCCGCCAGCCGACTCTGACATTTGTATCCTGACATACTTCTCGTCGTGAATCTGGTAGACATTTGTCTCCCCCTCAATAGGATCCTTCGTGATCCGACGGATGTAGGCGTCAAACAGATCCGCATTTTGACCGAACTCTACGACCGCCTGGGCTGAGATATCCAGCAGCGCACCCAGACCGGATGTGACAAACACGTGATTTCTTCCGCTCTCATACTCAAATGCTGCCAGCGAAACACCGCTGATCTCGATGATCGCCGATATTCTGTTGGAGATATTGACGATGCTCGTGACCATCGTGTTGATCCCCCGGCTCAGCTCCTCCAACTCACGGTTGCCGCTCACGGACACTGTTGTGTCAAGATTGCCGTTCGTGATCATCGACAAACTCTCGATTATGTGATGGATTCCATCGATCACCCCGCGCCTGACCAGATAATTCAGCAGAAAAATGACAGCCAGCTCGATCAGAAACAGATAAAAACATGTGAGTAAACTGTCTGCATACAGTTTTTGAAACAAAATTTTAGCAGGTAATGCCGCGCAGATCATGACATCTTCATACCGCTGGCTCACGACGTAGATCCTCCTGCCGTCCACTCCCTTCCTATACGCTCCTCCCCTGCACTCCAGAAGCGCCTGCAGCTGATAGTAATCGTCACAAAATTCCTGGTCAATATTCCCTGAATGTCCAAGAACAGCACCCGTACCACAATCGACCACAAAGAACTCCTCACCGACATCCGTCGGAAATTTGGAAAAGATGTAATCATATGTATTTCTTGACTGCGCTTCCATCAGTCTCTTTGGCTCGAAGCCAACCTGCACGAATCCTCCCTTGTTTTTTCTCGCGACACCGATATACTGCATGATATGCCCTGCCGCTGCATTTGGCATCGCCTCCTGGATCAGATATGCATTCTCATCGTCACTCTCCAGTATTGCAAGAAATGGGCGTGTCTGGTCATAGTCAGCCATATTCATGCCGATATACTCGGAGACTGACGCTGACGCGATGATGCCATTCTCATCTATATAATGAAGTTCGTCCACGTTCAAAAGTTTTGCCAGATACTGCATCTCGGACACGTCCATGACGACCTCTTCCTGTCTGTCCAGCACATATGCCGCCGCCTTTGCCCTGGTAAAATAGTCTTCATCCAGATTTTCATTCATCAGTTCAAGCTCTGTCTGGTTGCTCTCCAGCGTATGTATGATCTGTTCTATCTTGATGAGAAATGTATTGAACTGCTGGTCTTCCATTCTATGCCAGCTGATCACAAAATTGATAAAGAGAATCAACATGATAGCAGTTGTCAGTATCATAACCATATATTTCGTAAAAATCTTTTGCATGAATCAGACACCCCTATACATTTTCCTAATTTATGAGGAATGTCCAAATTGAACATTCCTCGACGGATGGTTAGAGGGGATTTCCTGTGTGCTTACACATAGTCCCTTTATCATTATATCATGTTCTGCCGAACTGCAAACGCCCTTTTCTTCGCATAAAGCCCCCTTTATTTCGCAAAAAGGACTGTCATCTTGCCGACACCTGATAATTTCTGTAGATGATCTTTCCGACAAACGCCGCTGCCACCGCTGCCAGTACATAGAGAACCGGCACAATCTGCCATGAGGAAAAACAGCTGCCAAACACGGGGAGCATCCTGATGTCAAAGATATTTTCCGCATTCAGATACCGCCACGGCGCCCAGTCCCACAACTGTGCGGCTGCCCTGTACTGATAGGGGATCTGGACAACGCCGCCCGCCATGATCAACCCCACTCCGACCGACAGTGCCGCGATGCTGCTGTGCAGCCTCTCCGACAACACCAGCATCAGCACGCTGACGACAACAGCTGTGACGATCAGGATGCCGTACGCCGCAAGGCACGCCTGACCGATCGACAGGGTACACGATGACGTCCACAGATAGGAGCACAACCGCAGTGACGCGTCAAAGCCATCCGCACCGTAGATCAAAAATACTACGCCAAACGTGACGGCGGACAGCGCCACGGCACAGGCGCCCGAAACGCTGACGCCCGCCGCGAGCTTTGCCCAGTACGCGACACTCTTCCCCTTTGCGCTCGAGAGGATCAGCTGGTCTGTCCTGCGCGCGTGCTCCTCGGCAAAGACACTCGACATGCAGATGCAGACAAACAGGAGCACCAGCAATCCGATCGTGTTGAGCCCATGACTGATGATCTTCCGATATCCCTCATGGTAATAGTAGACAAGCGGTGTCTGCGTCCTCGCCTCCTGCTCCCGCCAGAACGACTTCTCCGCATCGGTCAGATGCTGCGCCTGCCACTCCTTCTCAAGATTCCCCATCCGCGCGCCGTACAGGGCTCCCTCGTCCGGCTCCCACGCCTGCAGCCTGTCGAGATCCCACTGCTGTGTCCACACCCTGACCAGATTAAAGATCTCACTGTACGGGCGCGCGTAGGTCTGGTACTCGTCGGTCAGGTTGTAGCGCTCTGCCATGGCGGGTATCTTTTGATAAGCAGCCGCCATCTCCTCGAGCAGCTGCTGGTCAAGCGCCCTGCCGGACAGCGCCCTCCTGTAGCCCTGGTCGACCTGGAACATGTGGTAGTGCGTGTCGACGACCTCGCCATCGACATAATAGTTTCCCGACAGGTCGGCGAGCGTGAACAGCAGGACACAGCACACGCAGATCAGAAACACGATCCCGGTCAGCTTGCGGCTGAGTATCTTCTTCACCTCATAGCGATATACTGTACCAAAATTATTCATGTGCACACTCCTCCCCAAACTGCTCCAGATAAAACGTCTCCAGAT
>CAJUQU010000329.1 GCA_910588595.1 uncultured Lachnospiraceae bacterium
AGACCGCTGACTGCACAGGCGCACTGGAACTTGAGAATGTTGACGGCGATGTCCTGCTGGAAGATGTGAGCTTTGGGTATACGAAAGACCAAAAGATCATCAAAGGTCTGAACCTGCACGCCGCATCGGGAAAACTTGTGGCGGTCGTAGGACCGACCGGAGCCGGAAAGACGACGCTGATCAATCTGCTGATGCGTTTTTATGACGTGGACGACGGAAGGATCTGTGTGGATGGTCACGGCATCTGCGATGTGACACGCGCAAGCCTGCGCCGGGCGTATGCCATGGTGCTGCAGGACACATGGCTCTTTGAGGGAACCGTCTTTGACAATATCGCCTACGGCAGACAGGGGGCGGCTTTGGAGGAAGTGACCGCCGCCGCCAGGGCAGCCAGGATCCACTCGTACATCAGGCGTCTGCCGCAGGGGTACGACACTGTTCTCACCGACGAGGGAACCAATATCTCAAAGGGACAGAAACAGCTGCTGACGATCGCGCGGGCGATGCTGCTGGACGCGCCGATGCTCATTCTCGACGAGGCGACCTCCAATGTCGACACCAGGACAGAGCAGCAGATCCAGCAGGCGATGCGCAGACTGATGGAGCACAAGACCTGCTTTGTCATCGCCCACAGGCTCTCGACCATTCAGAATGCGGACGTGATCCTGGTGGTAAACCACGGGGAGATCGTGGAGCAGGGGACGCACGGGGAGCTGATGGAGCGGAAAGGATTTTATTTTCAGATGTACCAGGCGCAGTTCGAGTAGGGATATCGACGTTTGGGAAAGGATGAAGGATCGCGGTGGATCTGGTATGAGAGTAATCATCATTAACGGTCCCATGGGAGTGGGAAAGACGACAATAGGAAAATATATCGCAACAAAATATGCAGGGACTGCTTTTATAGACGGGGACTGGTGTCTGGATCTCCACCCGTTTGTCGGCAACCGCGAAACGAAAACAATGGCAATCGACAATATTCTGCATATGGTCGACAACTATAGGAAGTGCTCGATCTGTAAAATGATTGTGCTGGTGTGGTTGATGGATGAACAGTGGGTGTATCAAAAAGTTGCCGGCGGAATCGCTGATATGGGATTGGATGTGAAAAGCGTTGTTTTGGTATGCGGTCAAAAAGATCTGGCTGACAGATGGGAGAACGATAAAAACTGCGAGTGGAGAACACCTGAGTGGTTTGAAGTAAGCTTAAAGTCTTTATCGCTTTTCTCGTCTTTGGAAAACGGTATCGATACAAGCAGCCTGACAGTTGAGGAGATCGCGGATCGGATCATGCGTTAAAGCGCGAACCCGATCTGAAAAACAAAGCCTGAACTGTCAATGTCTGCTGATATGTTCTGATGCACAAAAATTTCTGATGAAAAAATTTTTGATGAAAAAAATTTCTGTGCAGAAAATTTCTGATGCACAGAAAATTCAAATGTACAAAAAATTTTAGTGCACAAAAAATGGAAGCAAAGGGGCTCGAACCCTTGACCTCCCGCTAGTCAGGCGAGCGCTCATCCCAGCTGAGCTATGCTTCCATGTTATCTATTATACCATGTTGTTCTGATATTGCAATATATTTTTTTAGAATTGTACTGATCAGCGGATCAAAATTGTTACCGTTCACACCCCAACTGATTCTGATACAATTTTGTGCAATGAAGGTGTAAACAGCAACAGTTTTTGCGCACGCTTTTCACTGCGCTGATTGACGACTGAACAGCAGTGATAAGAATCAGGCGAACGCGATCAGTCATGCCGCATTCTGTCATCGTACGTCTCACAGAAGCGCGCGGAAAAAGAGGGTTCTTCATCAGCTGCATACAGGTGTGAGATATCTCCGAAACTGCTGACGCGGAAAATGCCAACACCCTCCCTGCGTTCCTCCGTGTAGATCGTGGTGACGGATGTGGGAGCCGCTGCCGTATGGTGCCATAACACCATGGGGGAGAGGTTCATGAGATGGCTCAAAAGGACACATTCCACGCCGAAGTGGCAGAAGAAAGCAAGAGTATCACGGTTTGGCTTTTCCACACGATAGATGCCGCCCTCCCTGACATATCCATGCTCCGCCAGCAGTTTGTCAAAACTGTCGGTTATCCACTGGTATTCCCTGCCGACATCTCCCTCCGCCATGGCCGGATGCGCACTCCACTGATCCCGGTCATAAAAACACCTTTCGCCTGTCCAGTCCTTGGGAAGCCAGTCCCATGCGATCGTGCGCCTGTCTGCCACATCGGGGCGTCTGATCGAAGGCGCAAATTCACGCAGCCACTCGTGGGTGGCAGCAGTGCGGTTCATTTTCTCCAGTGTGCAGGACGCGGTGGCTTGGGCACGTCCAAGCGGCGACACATAGAAGCTTTCGATATTCATTTTGCAGAGTCTCTCCGCTAACAGCCTGGCTTCCCGCCAGCCCTTTTCAGTCAGTGTATCGTTTTCATAATCGGGATCGCCATGTCGTATGATCAATAGTCTCATAAAGATTTCCTCATTTCTTTTGTCGATTGTTATTTTTATCACAATGATACAGTATCGTGTTTTCCAGCAGGTTTTCATTGTATCACAGATTCTTTCATCTCCTTTGATACCTCCATCATAGCCCAAAGTGTACAAAATATCAACAGTGAAAACTTTATTGTATGGCAAAGCATTGTCATGGGTGAACTCAACTGCGGTTAGAATTGACTAGAATACGCTTTGATTGAATCAGTGCACGGTCTGATATATACTCAATATAAGCTGATCAGCAGGAAACAATGCAAAGATATTTTAAACGGAGGTAAGATGAAAATGGATATCGGAAAACAGATCAGGGCACTGCGGCTTGCAAAAGGGGTCACGCAGGAGGAATTGGCAGAATATCTGGGTGTGTCTTTTCAGGCAGTATCAAAGTGGGAGACGGAGGCGAGCACGCCGGATATCGCGCTGCTGCCCGACATTGCAGTATTTTTCGGCATTTCGATCGATGAGCTGTTCCATATATCCAACGAGGCGGAATTTGAACGTATAGAAAATATGTTCTGGCATGAGAGACGCATCAGCCCAGAAACATTCATTCACTGCGTACGGTTCCTGGAAGGCGTGCCGCAGGATGATCCTGGGAGTGTCAGGGCGTACAGCTGTCTGGCATATCTGTATAACCACAGGGCAAAAAGCGACCATGAGACGGCGAGCGAATATGCCAAGAAGGTTCTCGATATAAATCCGGACGAAAAATCCGGTTGGGTTGCATTCCTGGAAGCAAACAACGGTGTATGCGGCGATGAGTGGTATGACAACCATTTTGAAGTCATTGAATATTTTAAGGAGTTTCTCAGAAGAAATCCCAACAATTATCGGGGGCTCTATGGCATTATTGAAAATCTGCTCGATGATGGGCGCTGCGACGAGGCGGTTCCGTACATCGAACAAATTCGCGCAGTGGCGAAAAATTATCAGTATGAGATTTATATGGGGGATGTGATGTTTGGAAAAGGCAGGCACCGGGAAGCCGTGGAGTACTGGAATGCAGCTGTGGCTCATTTTCCTGACACATGGCAGGCTTACTGCGGACGGGCAGATCGTATGAAAAGGCTGGGCAGATATGAGGAGGCGCTGGCTGACTATGAGAAGTGTTTTGACATACAGAAACCGCCCCGAATTACGGACGGGCTTCATTCCCGCGCCCAGCTCCATGAACTTATGGGGGACTATGCTGCCGCGATCGCCGACAGGGAGCGTCTGATCCAGTGCTTGAAAGAAGAGTACGGCACAGTTTCCGGTGAGGGAATCAACAGCCAGAAAAGGGAGATTGAGCGGCTGAAAAGGTTTTTGTGGACTGCTTGATAACATATGAAGAGACTTAGGTTTGATGCCAAAAATACGGGAAGCCAGCAAATTAAGGCTTCCCGTATTTTGTCTGCAGAAGGTGGATCAGTATGAAGCGGTGTTCAATACAGGCATTAGTCCGGACATGAACAGGTCTCGATTCAGAAGCTGTGCATTCTTTTGAGGAATGTCTGGAGAAAGCAGATTGAGTGGAAATTGATGTTAAAATATGGAAAAAAGCAACATTTAGAGGATAAAGAGCAAAAAATGAGAAGTGCACATATGTAACAACAAATATACTTAAAATAAGTTTATATTATAGAAAAAATTATCTATAATGTAACGAAGTAAATATGAAATTTTCTATTAAGGAGGTGTTAGGATGAAAATGTGTACAGATTTTCGTCGAAAGCTGGCTCTGTTTATGGCAGGTTGTCTAGTGCTTGGGAGTATCCAGCTGACTGGATTTACTGTGCAGGCTTCCAC
>CAJUQU010000330.1 GCA_910588595.1 uncultured Lachnospiraceae bacterium
GATCATGATGTCGGTGGAGGATAATGAGATGTTAAACTCGATCACAAAGATCCTCTATCCGTCTATAGCCAAGAAGTATCAGACAACACCAAGCCGCGTTGAGCGCGCGATCAGACATGCGATCGAGGTGGCGTGGAGCAGAGGAAAGATGGAGACGCTTGATTCACTGTTCGGATATACGATCAATATCGGAAAGGGCAAGCCGACCAATTCTGAGTTTATAGCTTTGATAGCAGATAAAATAAGACTTCATTACAGAGCATAATACGGAGTATAATCAGACAAATTCCTTTACATTCCCGCCGCGGTTGGTGTATAATAAATTTATTATTGTAGAGCAACAATTTTGCAACACTGGAATGAGTGTGGAAAGGGAATTGATAGTATGAAAAATATTTTATTTGTAGCTTCAGAGGGTGTACCATTTATTAAGACGGGAGGACTTGCAGACGTGGTGGGATCACTCCCGAAGTATTACGATAAAAGATATTTTGATGCAAGGGTTGTCTTGCCCAAATACATGTGCATGTCGGATCACATGAAGTCATTGATGCAGTACAGGACTCATTTTTACATGGACTTTATGGGACAGAGTGAGTATGTGGGTGTGCTTGAGGCACAGTATGACGGCACCACATACTACTTTATCGACAACGAGAAAATGTTTGGAGGTTTTAAACCGTACAGTGATGACAACATCGGTGAGATTACCAAATTTGTATTTTTTTCTAAAGCAGCACTGTCCATTCTGCCGGTCGTAGGTTTCCGGCCGGATATCGTGCACTGTCATGACTGGCAGGCGGCGATCATACCAGTATATTTGAAAGAACGGTTTGCTCAGGGCGAGTTCTATCAGGGGATCAAGTCGATCATGACGATCCACAATCTCAAGTTTCAGGGGATTTATGACATCAAGACTGTTAAGAATATCACAGGTCTTGATGGTTCCTACTTTGCACCTGACAAGCTGGGATATTTTAAGGATGGCAATCTGTTGAAGGGCGGGCTGACCTATGCAGATGCGATCACGACAGTGAGTGCGACGTATGCGGAGGAGATCAAGACAGACTTCTATGGCGAGAAGCTCAACGGACTGTTGACAGCCAGAAATCATGATCTGAGAGGGATTGTGAACGGCATTGATTACAACGAATACAATCCGGATACGGATCAGTTCATCGTACATCACTACAATGCTTCAAACTTTAGAAAAGAGAAGATAAAGAATAAGAGAGACCTGCAGAAACAGCTGGGGCTGGAGGAGAATGACAAGAAGATGATGATCGGCATCGTTTCAAGACTTACCGATCAGAAGGGTATGGATCTGGTTGCCTACATCATGGATGAGATGTGCAGTAAGGATGATGTGCAGCTGGTAGTACTTGGAACAGGCGAGGAGCGCTATGAGAACATGTTCCGTCACTTTGACTGGAAATATCACGGTAAAGTTTCAGCGAATATCTACTATTCGGAGGAGCTCTCTCACAGGATCTATGCAGCCTGCGATGCGTTTCTGATGCCATCACTGTTTGAGCCCTGTGGATTGAGCCAGCTGATGTCCCTTCGTTACGGGACAGTGCCGATCGTGCGCGAGACGGGTGGACTGAAGGATACTGTGGAGCCGTACAATGAGTATGAAAATAAGGGTACGGGATTCAGCTTTACCAACTACAACGCGCATGAGATGTTCAATACGATCCGTTATGCAGAGCAGGTTTACTACGACAGAAAACGCGACTGGAACAAGATCGTGGAACGAGGCATGTCGGTGGATTATTCGTGGAGTGTGTCCGCGAGCAAATACCAGGAGATGTATGACTGGATGATAGGAAACTAAGTGCGCCTAGGGCAGCAAAAGACGCAAAGGGCGGCGTTCTTTGGGAGAATCCGGCGGGCACTGATAAGGAAACTAAGTGCGGCTAGGGCAGCAAAGAACGCAGAGGGCGGCGTTATTTTGTGTGTTGGAGTAGTGGAGGAGAGAGAAAGAACGCGTGAATGCGTTCTTTCTCTGTGTTAATGGGATATAAGGCGGGGTTGAGATGGCATTTGATGGGGTGACGATCGCGGGGATCGTCAGTGAACTGAACGAGAAATTGGTTGGGAACAGGATCTATAAGATCGCGCAGCCCGAGAAGGATGAGCTGATCCTGACAGTGAAGGGGAGCTGTGGTCAGGTGAGGCTTTTGATGTCGGCGGATGCATCGCTTCCGCTGCTCTATCTGACAGAAGAGAATAAGACAAGTCCTATGACTGCGCCGAATTTCTGTATGCTTCTGCGCAAGCATCTGCAGAATGCACGCATCATATCGGTGACGCAGCCGGGATTGGAGCGCATTGTGCGGTTTGAGCTGGAGCATCTGAATGAGATGGGGGATTTGTGCCGGAAGTTTCTGATCATAGAGCTGATGGGGAAGCACAGCAACATCATTTTTTGTGACGACAAGGATATGATCATCGACAGTATCAAACATATTTCGGGTATGGTCAGCTCGGTCAGGGAGGTTTTGCCGGGGCGTACTTATTTTATACCTAAGACGCAGGATAAGGCGGAGCTGCTTGAATGCATGGCGGATAAGGCAGCCATGGCGGATAAGACTGCCGCGGCGGGGGAGATTGCGGCAGTGCTGAAAGCAAAGAGCCTGCCGCTCTACAAGGCAATCTATATGGGATTTACGGGGATATCGCCTTGTATCGCGCAGGAGCTGTGCTGCCGGGCAGGGATTGATGCGGACCTGCCTTCCGCAGAGCTTGCGGAGGAAGCGCTTGGACGGATTGTTTCTGAGATCGGCGGATTGGCGGATCGTATTAAGAAAGGCAGCTTTTGTTTTAATGTAGTGTATGAGAACAAACAGCCGGTTGAGTATGCTGCGATACAATTGAGTTCCTACACGCAAGACCAAAGCAGGAATTTTGAGAGTGTTTCGGCTCTGCTGGAATATTATTATGCTGAGAAAAATGTGATCACGCGGATCCGGCAGCGCTCTGTAGATCTGCGAAAGATCGTGCAGACAGCACTCGAACGCAATGTCAAGAAGTATGATCTGCAGATGAAGCAGCTGCAGGACACTGAGAAGAGAGAAAAATACAGGATATACGGAGAGCTGCTCAACGCATACGGCTACGGGGTGGAGACAGGGGCAAGATCGATGGAAGCGCTCAACTACTATGACAACCAGATGATCACGATCCCGTTGGATCCCATGCTTTCTGCGGGGGAGAATGCTAAAAAATATTTTGACAAATATCAGAAGTTGAAACGTACATACGAGGCGCTGACGACACTCACAAAGGAGACAAAGGAGGAGATCGATCATCTCGAATCCGTCAGTACATCGCTTGACATTGCGCTGAAGGAGGAAGATCTGGTGCAGATCAAGGAGGAGCTGATCGAGAGCGGGTATATCAGGCGGAAGGGGAATGCAAAGCGCGAGAAGATCACAAGCAGACCGTTCCACTATGTCAGCAGTGACGGATATCATATCTATGTCGGCAAGAATAACTACCAGAACGAGGAACTTACTTTTAAGTTTGCGACGGGAAATGACTGGTGGTTCCACACAAAGGGGATACCGGGGTCGCATGTGGTAGTAAAGGCGGACAATGACGAACTTCCTGACAGGGTGTTTGAGGAGGCTGGAAAGCTGGCAGCGCACTATTCCCAGGCGAGGGGGCAGGAGAAGGTGGAGATTGATTACACACAGAAGAAAAACGTCAAGAAACCCAACGGATCCAAGCCGGGATTTGTCGTGTACTACACGAATTATTCACTCGTCATCGACTCAGATATCACAGGGATCGAGCAGGTGGAGTAGGGCAAAATGTTATTATTGTAGTTAAAAATCACTGGGGTACCAGTGATTTTTTTGTCTCATCTAAACATAAGATTATAGAAACTGTGAAATAGAGTATTTATTATTGAAGAGCAGTGTGATATGATTATATCAATACGTATTTGACCGGTCTGTACGAGCTCGACGCGATGAAAAAGGCGGCGGCTCTCTTCATAACTGACGATGACAAACGGTTGTGCCGGCAGCGTGGAATAGGTCATAGGACAATGTATAGCAGCGATGACCTTGAGAAAGGGTGAGTGTAACAATGACATATATGTCGATCACATGTGAAAATGAGTCATATTGGATGGAATTGGACGAGGAGCGATATGCCTGGAGGCAGGTTATCATCGATAGGGATTCCCGGTTACATGCTTCTTGCAGGGAGGACTGCCTTGCAGAGGGTGCTGTCACAGACTCCGAAGAGGATCTGGAGGGTGAGTGCAGAGATATACCGCAGG
>CAJUQU010000331.1 GCA_910588595.1 uncultured Lachnospiraceae bacterium
TACACTCTTTCCCTACACGACGCTCTTCCGATCTAGGGAACCCGTGATCGCCATGATCAGGTTCAGCATAACGATCGTCTTGATGCTCGGAAGCATGATGTATTTGAACTGCTGCCACTTGTTCGCGCCGTCCAGGTCCGCCGCCTCGTAGAGCGTGGCGTCCACCGACATCATCGCACCGACAAAGAGCACCATATTCTGGCCGAAATATTTCCACACACTCGTTCCCACGAGCGACACGTTATTGATGCTGGTGTCCCTCAGCCAGAACGGGAGGGACTCCAGGTCAAACCCGATCCACTGGAGCACCGTGTCCAGCACGAATCCTCTCGTGTAGAAGAATTTGAAGATAAAACCGATCGCGATACCGTTGATGAGATACGGAAAGAACATGCATCCCTTGAAGAAATTGCCGCCCTTCACCCCGAAACAGAACACCGTGGCAAGATACAGCGCCAGTGCGAGCTGCACGACAGCCCCGCCCATATAGTAAAGCGACAGGAACAGCGACTTGAAGATATCCGACCTGCCAAATACGTCCGCATAGTTCTTGAGTCCGACAAAACCTCTCACTTTTGTATAGTTTCTGTCATAGAAACTGAACTTAGCCATCTCCGCAAACGGGTAATAGGTAAATGTAAACAGGAGTATCAATGGTATTATAGAGAAGCCGATAATGATTAGTGTCTGTTGACCTTTTCTGCTCTTTGCCCATTTAAGGAAATTAAATGGTTTTTTGGAACCAGCTGCTGATGATGCCATACAGCCATCCCCCCTTCTCTTTTCATTCTATTAATATTGCTGCGCCGAAAATCATATCCGGTTAACTATCTTCCCCTTTCGGGACGATGGCTTGCAGGCGCTGCACCTGCAAGCCATCAAAAACATTCTGATGATCAGTTATTTACTTCCACACCCAGAGCGCTCTGCGCATCGTTCCACTTCTGTGTCCACTCTGCCACGAGGTCGTCATAAGGAGTACCCTGTGCTGCTGCCTCGACGATCGCCATCACCCTGGAATCTCCGCCGGCATTGAAGTTCAGCTCGGACTCTGCGTTCATCTGGTTCATGAGATCCGCCTCGTCCTCCGGAGCGGAATCGTTGTTGACAACCTCCACACCGTCAAACACGAACGAAGTATCGGCTGTCTTGGAAACCGGATAGCCTCCCTCGAAATCACACCAGCCGGACTCCTCCACCATCCACTTGACAAATACCATGGCTGCTGCCTGGTTCTCCGCCGAGCTCTCCTTGTTGATGCCGTAGCAGTAGTCCGGACCTGCTGTCGCGTACTGCTTGCCGCCGATCGAGATCGGGAACGGCATGTAGCCGATATCGTCCGGGTTGTCACCAGCCGCCTTCATCTGCGCCACTGCCCATGAGCCGAGTACCATCGTGCCGATCTCGCCCCTGTTGATCATACCCTTGCAGCCTTCCCAGTCAGTCGTCGTGTAGTCTTCCTCTGTCAGTCCCTGTGCCACTGCATCATAGAGGATCTTGTACAGTGCATAAGCGCCTGTTCCGTCTCCGTTGTCCTTAAAAGGCTCTGCCGTGTGTGTGAACTTCTGGTTCAACCACGCCGTGTCGCCTGTGGTGATCGCGCCGAGATATCCGTCCCATGCACCGCCCATCGTCCAGCCAGCCGCATAATTCGTGTAGAGAGGGATCGCATCCGTGTTGTCCTTGATCAGCTGCAGGTCCGCGATAAACTCATCCGGTGTCTTGGGAAGATCCGTGATGCCCGCGTCAGCAAACACCTTCTTATTATAGAGGACGCCCTGCGCATTTGCCATATAACCCACACCGTAACACTGATCCTGGAACTTCCAGTTGTCCGCAAAATTGATAAGCTCCGACATCTCCGCCACAGAGCCGTAGGGGATGAAGTACGTCTCAAGGTCGACCATGTCGATCGAAGGTATGAACATGATGTCACCCCAGTCGCCTGTCGGAAGTCTCAGCAGCGCCGTCTCCGCGTAGTCTGTGATCCCCTCCTGCTCGACTGTGATATTGGGATAGACCTTGTTGAACTCGTCGATATAACCCTGCAGCGTGCCGTCCTCCACGCGGTCGGTCTTGTGGTGCATCCACTTGATCGTTGTCGTAATATCCGTGTAGTCCTCCCCAAGCTTGATGCCCGCATATGTAAGTCCGCCTGCCGCAGCATCTGCACCGCCGTCCGCAGCATCACTGCCTGCCGCCGTGTTGTCGTTTGATGCTGTCTTGTTGTCTGTATCCGTGCTGCCGGTTGCCGGTTTGTCGCCGGAACCACCGCACGCTGTCAAGGACATTGTCATAACTGCAGCCATACCGAGTGCCATGAATCTCTTTAATTTCATTGATGAAACCTCCCTTTAGAAATTGTTTTTAGTTTTTTTAACCATAGTCAACGCCGTTTGTTAACTTATTTTTAGTTTAAATTAAATTATATATTTAATCACTACTTATAATTGCATATCATATTCAATTATTGTGCATTTTCGTCATTTCTTCTATTTTAACAATTCTAATTTGCTATATTTATGAATAATGCTCATTTATTCTTCATAAATTAGTTAAGATTACTTAATTTTATATTGCATTATTACTCTCGTTCGCAAATTGTATTTATTTTTCTACATTTTACATTCATATATTTACGTTTATATTCTTTTCTTGATTTTTTATCCGCAAAGACCTATAATAGTAATAACATATCAACCTGCCGCCTGCTCTCTGTGCGTACCTTGCAGCCCGGACAACCGCGCTGACAAAGTACTGTGTTCATTTTTCAAAGGAGTGTTACAAATGACACAAAGATTATTTTCCATGGAGTTTTTCAGCTGCCTGATCTCCTCCGAGACGAGCAACCGCTTTTCCCTGTCCGAATATTTCGCGGACGCATACTGCAGAGATTACGATTTCTGTGACGCACTCCCCTATGAACTGTGCCACAAAACCGTGTCCGTCACGTCGCCGTTCTCCTACGAGGCATCCAATCTCAACGCGCTCTGCATCGTGCACACCACAAGCGGTGCCGGAAGGGTGTATTTTGAAAACAATAATGGGATCAACGCGGGATATGACCTCACAAAAGGGACTCTCGCGCTCATAGACTGCCGCAGAAACCACAAACTGGTCTGCCAGCACAATATCTGGGACTACACGATCTGCTTTGTGACCACCGCCATCCTCGAATGCTACCTCCAGAAAATACATGCACTGGGAGATTCCATCTACAGACTTGACAAATATTCTGATGTACTGGCGGCATGGGAACAGGTATTGAGGAACAATATCGACACAGAGATCCACGGCATGATGCGCTCGCGCGATCTCGTCAATCTCTTCACGCAGCTCTACCTGGGGCGCGCGGTCGAGCAGACGGGCTCCTATCACATCCCATCCTACATCGCCGATATGCACCGGCGTTTCACCGCCGCGTACCAAAAGCCCTACTCGCTCGACGAGCTCGCCCTCGAATACGGCGTCAACAAGTTCCGCCTGTGCCGCGAATTTGCAAAATATTACGAGTACACTCCGATACAATACCTGAACAGGATGCGGATCAATAGGGCTAAAGAACTGCTTCTGAATACAGATGAAAAGATCGTGGATATCAGTCAGATGGTCGGGATCGAGAACACCAACCATTTTATCCGCCTCTTCAAAGAAAAAACCGGTGTCACCCCGCTCACTTACCGCAGGGAAACACCGGTCATCAACTAATTCAATTTTTTGACTGTCATACGCTCTATGATCGTTCCGTTCACGATGTGCACGCTGGCATTCATAGAGATGTTCTCGATGCGCTTGATGATGCATGAGAGTGCGATCCTAGACATCTCCGCCATATCCACCAGATAGGTTGTGATCCTTGAATCGCCGTACTCGGGATATAGATAATCGTCATAACCGACCACCGAGATATCTTCGGGTACATGATAGTTGCGCTCCTCGAGCTGCCTGATCAGTGCATAGGCTGTCACATCATTGTTGCACACAAATGCCGTGGGCATATCCTTAGGCAGCTGCAGCTTGTACTCTATCCCGATCACGCCATCGTTGTAATCGCGGTCCTGAACGATCCAGTCCTGACGCACCTCGATGCCATGTTCCATCAACGCCTTGCAGTAACCAAAATACCTGTCTGTGATACTCTCCGTGTACATCACGGTTCCGACAAAAGCTACCTTTGTGTGACCGTTTTTGATCAGATAGTCCGTCATGCGGTACATACCGTTAAAGCTCGCTGATACGACGGAATCGACCACC
>CAJUQU010000332.1 GCA_910588595.1 uncultured Lachnospiraceae bacterium
GTAGAATCCATCTTGCAGATATAGTCGCCCACCTTTAGTTCACTGCTATCGATGTAAAACTCTTCTTCGTCAGAACTGTATACGTTTGTCTCAACAAATTCATTAACCAGGTTCCCATTTTCATCAGCCTTCTCTTTCAGTACGCCGTAATTTCCGTTTGGTCCACCCTTTGTCATAAAATCAGCCGGAATAATAAAGAATTCTTTCTCAGCGATCGCGGAATTGGGGATTTTCAACCCTTGCTGGTCATTCACTACAAGCTCAATATCAATATATCGGTCTGTGCAGAAAGAGATACATGAATTATTAAAAATCAGTTCTGCATAAACGTTATCCTCAAGATGATGTATGACTACCTGTCCCCATGACGTTTCCTGTGTCTTGATAAATTTTACCTGGACATACTCAGCCTCCTCGAGCTCAGCTGCCCGCTCCTCCTCGATCGGGATCACTAAGGACCAGTTTTCGTCTGTCACAATTTTGCCGACCACCGCATTTTTCTCGATCAGATCATTATTGTTCACTCTGTTTTTCTCGTAGGTCGACTGATCAAACATATCAGCCGTGATCTGTTCGGGAGTCAAAGTCTCATAACCGTCTGTATTATATACCACATAGCCTGTTTTACCAGCCGCACACAGAGATACCATTCCTCCCAGATTGGATTGATTCAACGCTTCCAGACTCTCGTACATATTGATATTTACCAGTTTCATCACAGAACTTTCTATATTGTATTTAAAATCATATACACTGCTGAAATCCTTACTGTCAAACCCCCTGTCATACTGTACTACTTCTGAACGAAACTCCCCAAGTTCTTCATCTGTATAAGATGTCTCCCCCATATCACCTGCATTCAACAGCGATGCCAGTTTTCCGCTTTCATCGACAGAATATACAGTATCTCTTGTGGACACACGTTCGCCTTCCCGGACAAAATAATTAATATAACCCGTATACGGTGAATGCAGAAGCTCTTCCTGACGGATCGCAATTCCAGTAAACGTCTTTGATATGGACAGGGAACCTAACTGAATCTCATATCCCTGGATTGGTTCCAGTTTCATATAGGAAACAATAACAGCAATAATGTAAACAGTCATCGCACCGAATATCGCAAGCTCTATTCGGTTCATTGTCTTACCGGATCTATTTAATTGTTTGCTATGTGCCTGACGATTTTGAGATGCCACTAAAATAATTCTCCTTATGCGCGCCTGTGCATGGAAAAGCCCCGGTATCATCTCCCGAGGCTTCCTATTGATATATATTCTGTCTCAAGTACTACAGAGCCACGACTACCTTTGATTTCATACTCTCTGGCAGTTCTGCCTCATCCAGCGAAATACTTGCTATTACCTTAAAACCATATGTATTGCTAATGGAATCCAGCTTGTCGATCACTTCTTCAACCTGGCAAGGATCTTTAATGCATGAAATCTGTAAAAATCCATCAAAGTAGATCTGCTCAAGATCATGATCCTGGGAAACGATGCCGCGAATGAAGCCAACAAATTCGTCTGCATTGGCAACCCCATAATCTTTCACATTGATCAGTCTTACTTTGTTATTTAATTCATACATATGATCATTGCCTTTGTCAAGGTAAACAATGTTTCCGGACACTGCGGACACCTCTTTGTTGACCATATCCAGAATAACCTTTGTCTTGCCCTTTCCCTTTTTTCCAACAATCAGCTGCACCATAAGCAATACCTCCTAAAATCATATCTTTAATGTAATTAAGTAAAAGTAATTAAATAAATCCACTAACCTCATTATAGTTGAATCTCTAACAAAAAACAACTCTAACTTACAATATTATAAAAAAATTACGATATCTCACTCAATAGATCTGTCATTTCCGTATACATTGTCGTTCTGTCACCTGACTGCAGGATAACGGCAATATATGGATTTCCTGAACTATTATTTGCAAACAGAATCAAACAATTTCCGGCTGCATTTGTGGTGCCGGTTTTTCCGCCGAGCACAGTCACATTGTTAGGTGCTGCTATATCACCTTTGATATAGGAATTTGAGTTTGCAATATCTATAAACTTATCTCCGCCATTGACGTCATGATACACGGACGAATATGCCGGCTTCTGAATGATCTCCATTATTTTTGTATAATTCACCGCTTCGTTGCAGATCAAATACAGATCATATGCTGTAGTATAATGATCTGTATCTGTCAGTCCGTGCGGATTGACAAAATGACTGTTTGTAGCACCGAGACTGTTTGCTGTTTCATTCATCAACTTTGCAAACTCGTCGACACTTCCGCTTATGTGCTCCGCGATCATAACTGCCACATCGTTTGCCGATTTTAGCAGCAGCGCATGAAGCGCCTGATCCAGCGTCATGGTATCTCCGTCGGCTAGACCAAGTTTTACAGCACCTGACTCGTTTATGTATACATTCTCCGTTGCCGTGAGCACGTCATCAGGATTTGCATATTTCAAAGCGCATAACGCTGTCAGGATCTTGGTAAGACTTGCAGGATTTAGCTTGTCATGTATATTCTTTGCATAAATGACTTTTCGCGAGGATAGATCGAACAGTCCGGCTGCTGTTGCCGACATATTGACATCTGTTCCTGCGGAAACATCAACTGCGGTGACGCACAGACTGGCTGCAAATGCTTCCATCGTCTTTCCCTTTGTGTGGGAAGCAACAGAAAAACTTGTATTATTTCTGTTTCTGTCATATGCAAAAGTATATTCTTTTGCCCCGCAGCCCATAAGATTTGCTGCAAGCATAAAGGAGATAAATATAATACATAATGTCCTGCCAACTTTATTTATACATTTCACGCCAGTCTAAATCTCCTCTGTCAAGTGACCTGATCAGCAGCTCTGCCGATGCCAGGTTCGTTGCCAATGGTATATTGTGAATGTCACACAACTTCACAGCATTGTTCACGTCCGGTTCATGGGACTTGGAATTCAGAGGATCTCTCAAAAAAATAACAAGGTCTATCTGATTGTGTTCGATCTGTGCACAGATCTGCTGCTCTCCTCCCAGATGTCCCGCCAGATATTTATGAATATTGAGATTCGTTACTTCCTCGATCAGCCTGCCTGTTGTCCCTGTAGCGTACAGCTCATTTTTGCTCAAGATCCCTCTGTAAGCGATACAAAAATTCTGCATTAATTTCTTCTTTCCGTCGTGCGCGATCAACGCAATATTCATGGTCTATGCACCTTCCTTTGTCAATTATTTGTCTAAAGATATTTTAACCCTTTTGCTGTCAAAAATCTATATTCTTATCATTTAATTCAAAAAAATTTAACATTTCTACCTGGCTTTGTGCAAACTGACTAATTTTCTTCTAATTATTGTATTTTCTGACACACTGTAATCGTACATTTAGTACAATTCCCATGCCGATATACAGACTGACCAGCGAGGTAAGACCCGCGCTCACGAACGGAAGCGGTACACCTGTAGTCGGAAAGAGTCCCGTGGCGACTGCGATGTTGACAAAGCTCTGCCCCCCGACAAGCGCTGCCATCCCGGTTGCGATACATGTTCCCGCCAGGTCTTTTGCCTTTCTCGCCACATTCAGGCATTCCAGCGTGATCAAAAACAGCAGGATCACGACGGTACATCCGCCCACAAATCCAAGCTCCTCACCCACGATCGTAAAGATGAAGTCTGTCTGCGGTTCCGACACAAAGTTGCCATTCTTGACTGAGATCATCGTGTTATTCAGACCTTTGCCCCACAATTGCCCTGAGCCGATAGCCATGATCGCATTTGTCTGCTGGTAAGCGATCGTCTTAGCATATTTTTCCGGTTCAAGCCATGCCAGGATACGCTCCTGCTGATAATCTTTGATGAGTGTCTGATCCGGCTGCAGAACCATGATAAAAAACACAACTGCGATCGGCACCACAATAGCCAGTACGCCAAATATATATTTGTAACTCAGCCCGCCGACATACCAGACCACACAGAAGATCACCGCAATGACGATGGTGGTCGACATATCCGGCTGGTCATATACCAGATACAGGGGCGGTATCAGCAATATGATCATCGCTGCGATATTGTTCAGGGAATTGATCTTTTGCCGATGTTTCATGATGTACTGTGCGTAAAACAATATCAGCATGATCTTTGTGAGCTCCGACGGCTGAAATTGTATACCGCCGATCTCCAGCCATCTTTTTGCATTGTTCACGACTTTTCCAAAAGCTACGACCATCAGAAGAAACGTGATGTTCAGCGCATAGAT
>CAJUQU010000333.1 GCA_910588595.1 uncultured Lachnospiraceae bacterium
TGTTTATGGTTGCAAAATATCTTGAGGGAATAGGAGACCATGCAACGAACATAGGAGAATAAAATTTTACACAGATTTTACATAAACCATCTTTTAGATTTTACTTAGATTGGATACCATTTTTCTATAAGAAAAATCTTTAGGGGGGATTATAGTCAAATGGATTTTTTTGGATTGCTGACAATGATTGGCGGGCTGGCATTATTTTTATATGGAATGAAAACGATGGGAGATGCCTTGTCTAAGATGGCAGGTGGCAGGCTGGAGCAGGTACTGGAGCGTATGACGAATAATCCTGTGAAAGCTGTCCTGCTTGGGGTAGGCGTGACAGCGGTGATCCAGTCTTCTTCCGCTACAACGGTTATGGTAGTGGGGTTTGTCAATTCCGGCATTATGAAGCTGTCACAGGCGGTCGGCGTGATTATGGGTGCAAATATCGGTACAACTGTTACCTCATGGATTCTAAGTCTTTCCGGTATCGAAAGCGGGAATTTCTTTGTAAAACTTCTGAAGCCGTCGTCTTTTTCCCCGGTATTGGCGCTAATTGGTGTGATACTGGTGATGTTTATCAAAAATACGAAGAAGAATGATGTGGGAACGATTCTGATCGGATTTGCAGTGCTTATGTTTGGCATGGAAACCATGAGCGGCGCCGTAAAGCCGCTTGCAGACGTGCCGGAATTTACCTCGCTTTTTACGGCATTTGAAAACCCTCTTTTAGGTTTGATAGTCGGAGCGGTTTTGACTGCAGTGATTCAGAGTTCTTCTGCTTCTGTCGGTATTTTGCAGGCGATGTGCGCCACCGGAAGCGTAACAGTGGGGGCAGCGCTTCCGGTGATCATGGGACAGAATATCGGAACCTGTGTCACAGCTTTGCTTTCCGGCGTCGGTGCAAACAGGAATGCAAGGCGGGCATCTTTGGTACATCTTTATTTTAACCTGATAGGAACATTTGTGTTTATGGCAGTATTTTATACCGTGAATCATTTTGTCCGGTTTGATTTCATGCCAGATACGGCAAACGGCGCAGTCATTGCAATGATACATAGCGTGTTTAATATTACCGCGACCATCGTACTGCTTCCTGTTTCCAGACTGCTGGTAAAACTCGCATATTTTACCATTCCACAGTCAGAAGACGAAACACTGGAAACGTTAGGAAGAGTGCTGGACGAAAGATTTTTGGAAAGGCCTGCGTTCGCGGTTGCACAATGTAAAAATGCGGTGTGTGATATGGCACAGCTTATCTTAAAGGCAATGAACTTATGTGTATTTATACAGGAAAAATATGATGAAAATGCAGTGCAGACAGTTATGGAAATTGAACAGGAGGTAGATACAAAAGAAGATGAGCTATTGTCCTATCTGGCAAAACTTTCCACAAAGCCGCTTTCTGAACGGGACAGTAAAACCATCAATAAATTCAGCAGATGCATTACGGATTTTGAAAGGATATCCGATTATACAAAGGGTATCGCATTCGCACAAAAGAAGCTGAATAAGGGCAAAGAAAAATTTTCAAAGAAAGCAACTGCCGAAGCAAAGTTGATTTATGAAGCAACCCTCGAAATCGTGGAATGTATGGTTTCAAGTTTTATACATGGGGACAAAGAGATGGCGTTTCGTGTTGACCCACTTGCCGATGTGATCAGTCAGGTAAAAAAGGCTATCCGAAGGAACCATAACAAGAGACTGGAAAAGGGAAAGTGTTCCGTGGAACTTGGCATGGCGCTTACAGATATGGTTACTTCCTTGGAGCGTATTGCGAGGCATTGCTCCAATATAGCGGAGGAACAGATGGCATCTTAAACAGACCAGTATGCATTACATCAGTATGCAAGGGATGTCAAAGAGAGGAACGAGTTGTATAGGGAATTGCTTGAAGGATATACAGAAAAGTATTCGTTGAAAAAACTTGAGGAAACACAGATTAACGGTATAATGTAACTATGCAGAGGCATTTACTCCTTTTTGCCTTAGCATGTTTAAGCATAGGGTAAAAAGGAATAAGTGTAAAATTATGGGAGAAAAGAATGTTAATTTTACTTGAAAGTATTGGTATGTGCTTTGTAATGGTTATGGTATGCGTGGTGGGTATAAGGAATGGGGCAGAAAAGTTTGTGGCATTTTATGAAAAGGATGTACAGAAAAGAGTTGTTGAATTAGGCTATACAACAAAAGAAGCAATAAAGAAAAGTGCGATTATTTCCGGACTTGCATTGTATATTCCGTTCTTATTTGTCATACCGGTAATGGTTTACTATGTAAATGGTGCCAGAGGCTTTCTGGAAATATTCACACAAATCACAGCTATATATTTGATAAGCTGTGTATTTGACAGGATTTTTATAGATTGGTACTGGGTGGGACACACAAAGGCATGGCTGATTAAAGGTACAGAAGATTTGATGCCCTATATACCAAAGAAGGTGCAGATACAAAAATGGGTGGTAACCCTGATTATACACCCAATATTAGCCGCAATAATTGCATGGATTATGAGTTAGTATCTTTTGTAAAAATTTCCAGCATTTAATTTATAAAAAGTGAGCATGAATTAATATTTCAGAAAAAGGAAGTAAGTGCTTATGTCGTTAATCTATATTTTGGAAGATGATAAAAATATTCAGGAAATAGAAAGTTATGCCATAAAGGGAAACGGATATGATGTGTGTGCGTTTGATGACGTAGGAGCTTTTGACAGGGGAATGCAGGAAAGGAAGCCGGATTTACTGCTTCTTGATGTCATGCTGCCGGGGGAGGACGGACTCTCTGTACTGAAACGGCTTCGCTCAAATAGCGATACGAAGGAACTGCCCGTCATACTTGTGACAGCGAAAGATTCGGAAATAGATACCGTCAGGGGGCTTGACCTGGGGGCGGATGACTACATCACAAAACCATTTGGCGTGATGGAGCTTATGTCGCGCATCAAGGCGATTATGCGGCGTGTCAAACCAACGGGCGATGACGTGGTCTTAAAATACAAAAATATATATCTGGATCAGGACAGGCGGCTCTGCCTTGTGGATGAGGAAAACGTGGAACTGACGTTCAAGGAATATGAGCTGCTCCGGCTGTTTCTTTGCAATCTGGGTATTGTACTGACAAGGGAAGTGATTATGGATACGGTTTGGGGGACGGATTTTGCGGGGGAGAGCAGAACCATCGACATGCATATCAAAACGCTGCGCAAAAAGCTGAAAGAAGCGGGCAGCCTGATCATTACTGTGAGGAATGTGGGGTATAAGCTGGAATGAGGCAGAAAATAAACAGACGGTTCACCGTCATCGCGCTTTTTTCCGTTGTGGTTACCACGATTGTCATGACGGCGGTGTTCTATTCCCAGTTAAAAAAACAGGTTTTTTCTGATCTGGCGGTTGTGGCAGATTTGCTGATTGACGAAGGCTCTTATGCCAGGAAAACAGACAATTTAAGAATTACATGGATAGATGCAGACGGTAAGGTTCTGTTCGACTCCACGGTAGACGGGCAGTCCCTTGCCAACCATCTGGACAGGCCGGAAATTGCGGAGGCAGTTTCATCTGGAAGCGGTATGGGGATAAGAAAGTCGGATACCCTGTCGGAGAGCGTATTTTATTATGCCAAAAAACTGGATAACGGGCAGATACTCAGGGTAGGAAGGGAGGCGCACAGCGTTGTGGCCGTTCTTTTGTCTGCCCTTCCGATGGTGCTGACAACTGCCCTGGTTCTTGCGGCAGTCTGTCTGATGGTGTCGCACTACCTTACTTCCGCCATTGTGGAACCGATTAATAAAATGGCAGGAGATATGGAACATATTGACGAGGGGAAAAGTTATCCGGAACTGATCCCGTTTACAAGAAAAATCCGCTTACAGCATGAGGAAATCCTGTCCGCCGCAAATATAAGACAGGAATTTACCGCCAATGTAAGCCACGAATTAAAGACTCCCCTTGCGGCTATATCAGGCTATGCGGAGCTGATGGAAGCGGGACTTGTAGACGAAAAGGAGATGAAGCGCTTTTCAGGGGAAATCCGAAAAAGCGCGGCAAGGCTGCTTACCCTGATCAATGATATCCTTAAACTCTCGCAATTGGATGCAGGAAATGCAAAAGATATCCTTGATGTGGTGAATCTGGCGGAAATTACAAAAGAAAGTGTGGAAATGCTTTCTTTCGGGGCGGCAAAAAATGGCATTGATGTAGTGTATGAAGGAGATGACAGGGCGGATGTCCATATCGGAAAGGAACTGGCACAGGA
>CAJUQU010000334.1 GCA_910588595.1 uncultured Lachnospiraceae bacterium
ATATAATTATCCGTACTATTTTTCCCATATCCTCGGCTATACGGGCAAGATTTCTTCTGAGGAACTTGCGACACTCTCAGAACAGGATGAAAGCTATACGATGAATGACACTGTCGGAAAAGGCGGTATTGAACAGGTTATGGAGATGCAGCTCCAGGGAAGGAAAGGGTCAGAGACTGTTTATGTCGACAACCTGGGAAAAGTCATCGATATAACGGACATTGTGGAAGCACAGGCTGGAAACGATGTGTATCTGACACTTGATAAAGATCTGCAGGTAGCGATCTACAATATTCTGGAACAGAAGCTTGCAGGTATCATTGTTTCAAAAACCAGGAATATGTTTAACTATGATCCGACGAAATCAGCATCTCGTCAGGATATTATCATTCCGATAGACGATGTGTATTTTGCTCTCATTGACAACAATGTGATCGATATCAATCACTTTACGGAGCAAAATGCCTACGATACGGAGCGGGAAGTCCATCAGATCTTCCTCGAAAAGCAGGCAGATGTCCTTGCATCGATCAAGGAGGAACTCTCTGCTATAAAGACGCCCTACAATGAACTGACAAAAGAATTTAAGAACTACGAAAGTTATATTGTTTCCATGCTTACAGATAAGGGCGTACTGGTAAGCTCTGCCATAAACAGGGATGATCCGACATACATTGCATGGACTACCGAGGAAGTCATAAGTCTGAATGAATATCTGACTTATGCTATTGCACAGAATTGGATCGATATCACAAAACTTTCTGTGGGGGCACAGTATTCCGACTCGACAGAAGTGCTGGATAGCATGATTCAGTATATCATTGAAAACCTGCAAAATAACGTGCGGTTTGCGAAAAAAATGTACCAATACATGATCAGTGACCAGACGATCACCGGCAGGCAGATCTGTATGCTTCTGTGGGAGCAGGATCTGATCAGCGTCGAGGAGGACAAGATCACAGCACTCAGGAATGGTACTACAAATCCGTACAATTTTATGCTGGAGATGATACGGACACTGCAGATCACACCAGCGCAGTTAGCGCTTGATCCCTGCACAGGCTCCTGTGTCGTGACAGATGTCAATACAGGAGAGGTGCTTGCACTGGTGTCTTATCCGGGATATGATATCAATAAACTGGCAAACGGAGTGGACGCGGAATACTTTGCAAAGCTGCAGGCGGATCTGTCCGTGCCGCAGTGGAGCGCTGCCACACAACAGGAGACGGCGCCCGGCTCAACCTTTAAGATGGTGTCTGCCGTCGCGGCGATGGAGGAGGGCGTTATCTCCTCACTCAGCGAGACGATCTCCTGCAACGGCATCTTTGACAAGATCACACCGCCGCCTAGATGCTGGTCGTCAGTCGGTCACGGCTCCATGAACCTGTCGAGTGCGATCGCCAACTCGTGCAATGTGTTCTACTATGAAGTGGGTTATCGGCTTGCGCAGGACAGCAATGGCTACAACAGTGAATACGGACTTTCACGGCTGGAAAAATATGCGGATTTGTTTGGACTCACGGAGAAATCAGGCATCGAGATCACAGAGTCGGAACCCAAATTTTCCGATGAATATATCGTTCCGTCAACGATCGGACAGGGAACAAACAACTATACGACAGTAGGACTTGCAAGATACCTCACGGCAGTCGCAAACAGTGGTACTGTGTACAAACTGAGTCTTCTGGACAAGCTGACCGACTCAAAGGGGAACCTGATCGAGGATTACACGCCGGAGGTCAGAAACACCATTGATATTGACAACAGTATATGGGATGCCATTCACGCCGGGATGCGGACCGTGGTGGAAAAAAAGGCTTATTATAAAGATTTGGCAGTAAATGTTGCCGGCAAGACCGGTACGGCGCAGGAGGGGCGCAACCGCACCAACCATGCAGTGTTTCTCAGTTATGCACCCTACGAAGATCCTGAGATATCAGTAACAGTGCGAATCGCATATGGATACAGCTCAGATTACGCAGCACAGACTGCAAGGGATGTATATAAATATTACTATGGTCTGGCAGAGGAAGATGAACTTCTGACAGGTACAGCAGAAATTCCGGAGACTGTCAGCAGGACACAGCAGGATTAGCAGCAATACCAAAACACAAAAAGGAGCAAATGTGAAAAATTCAGTTATTTTAAAAAGTTTTCCAAACGGCATATCAGTAATCATGGACAGTACGATTTCGTTTGAAGATTTGCTGGAGAATATCGCACTGAAGTTCAGGGAAGCTGATGGATTCTTCAAGAATGCATCTGTTGCAGTCTCTCTGGAGGGCAGAGAGCTGACTGAGGATCAGGAACGTGAAATACTGGATGCGATCTCGCAGAACTCGCGTTTGAATATACTATGCCTTATGGGAAAAGATGAGGAGAAGAATCTTAAATTTCTCGGGGTACAGAATCATCTTAATTTTCAGAAGGATGAGAACAGTGGACAGTTTTACAGGGGAACGCTGCATGAAGGGGCAAGCCTGGAGACAGAACACAGTATCATTATTTTGGGTGACGTCTGTGAAGGAAGCTGTGTGTACTCTAACAAGGATGTTGTGATACTCGGCGCTGTAAGAGGAGATGTATATGCAGGAGCAGGCGGGAACAACAATCATTTTGTTGTGGCACTTGACATGAATCCCAGGATCCTTCAGATCGGTGATCTTGTGTACAGCAGTCAACCGCAAAAAAACTCAAGATGGGGATTTCACAAACAGCCCCCGACAGTACCAAAGATCGCATATGCATATAACGGTATCGTGCAGATGGAAGCTATTACAAAAGAATTGCTGGACAATTTTACCCTGTGATACATGCGGATAAACATGTCCAGAGAACCATTATTTGTAATGGAGGATAATTCCTATGAGTGAAGTAATTGTCGTTACGTCAGGGAAGGGCGGTGTGGGCAAGACCACCACATCTGCAAACGTAGGAACGGGTCTGGCAGAGATGGGAAAAAGTGTTGTTTTGATCGATGCTGATATCGGACTTAGGAATCTGGATGTCGTGATGGGACTGGAGAACCGTATTGTATACAATCTTGTAGACGTGATCGAAGGCAACTGTCGATTGAAACAGGCACTGATCAAGGACAAGAGACATGCTGGGCTGTTTCTCATGCCAGCAGCACAGACAAGAGATAAAAACTGCATTACACCTGGACAGATGGTCAAGTTGATCGACAGTCTGCGGGAACAGTTCGACTACATAATCCTTGATTGTCCGGCTGGTATCGAACAGGGTTTTCAAAATGCCATAGCCGGTGCTGATCATGCGATCGTTGTGACTACGCCGGAAGTTTCGGCGATCAGGGATGCGGACAGGATTATCGGTTTACTTGAGGCAAATGAGATCAAAAAGGTAGATCTGGTATTGAACAGACTTCGCCAGGATCTAATACGCCGTGGGGAGATGATGACTGTTGATGACGTCCTTGATATATTGGGTCTTCCGCTCCTTGGGGTGGTGCCCGATGATGAAAATGTTGTGATCGCAACAAATCAAGGTGAGCCGCTGGTAGGTAAAAGTTCTGACGCGGGACAGGCTTTCTACAATATCTGCAGGCGGCTGGAAGGCAAAGAGGTTCCTTTTAAGGATTTTGGAAAGAATATTACGATCTGGACAAGATTCTCGGGATTATTCAGGAGAAATCTACAGGAGGAGCGGGCATGAGTTTATTTTCAATTTTTAAAAGAAAAACGTCCAGTCAGATCGCGAAGGACAGGCTGAAGATCTTATTGATTTCGGACAGGGTGAACTGTTCTCCGGAAATGATGGAACTGATCAAGAACGATATCGCCCAGGTGATATCAAAGTACATGCAGATCGATACCTCCAGTATGGAGGTTCAGATCGCGAAGACAGGCTCTTCTGCAAGAAATGGTAAAAAGACACCTGTTTTGTATGCGAATATACCGATATTGGACCTTCGCAGCTGATGTCTGGACAATGTATCTCAATGAAAGACAGGGAAAGGGAAAATGCTTAGAAAATATAGGGTACGGGACTACGATTTTAAACTGATATTTCTGCTGGTGGCAGTCACTGTCATCGGAATACTGGCGATCGGAAGCGCGCGCCCAGATTATCAGAACAGACAGCTTTTAGGGTTTGTCATGGGATTTTTTATCATGATAGTACTCTCGTTTTTTGACTATTCCTTTTTCCTGCGTTTCCACTGGGGAATCTATG
>CAJUQU010000335.1 GCA_910588595.1 uncultured Lachnospiraceae bacterium
AGATGGTTGTCAGTGACTGGAGTTCAGACGTGTGCTCTTCCGATCTCATCTCGTATTCCAGATCGAGCCGCACACCATTGTACTTTACTACCTTAACCTGAATCTGCACTGTGTCGTCAAAGTGCACCATATTCTTGTACTGACAGGATACAGATACCACCGGACTGATGATCCCGCTCTCCTCCATACTCCGATAAGATATTCCAAACTGGCGCATGGCATCCATCCTTGCCTCCTCCATCCAGCGGATATAGTTGGAATGGTGGACAATGCCCATCTGATCTGTCTCATAGTACTTCGCATGATGCAGATATGGTTTTATTGGATTCTCTTCACTCATTTTTTTGATCTTTCCCCTTTCGTATGAACGGTGAACAGCTAAGGGATTCCCCTCACCGTTATTATGATAACTTCCATATTTGTCTACTTCAGCATCAAAAATGCACCGAGATTGCCACGTTTTCCCTCGCTGGCTCTGTGGCTGAACAAAAGCGATGGATTGCAGCAGGTACACACATCTGTCACCTCGATACTTTGATCGGGAACACCCGCATCGCGAAATACCCTGAAATTTGCGTACCATAGATTAAGCTGATATTTGCCATTTTCTTTCTGATACAACAGACAGTTGTCGATATCCTTCTTCGCATAGTGCTGTCGGTATCGCATAAGATACTCCACAGCCTTTGCGTCGTCCCGCACAAAGTTTTTCTCAAAAGCAAGCGCGACATCCTCACTCACCTCATAACACCCCTGACAGATGGACGGCGCGATCGCAACCCTCACATCTTCCGGCTTTGTACCGTACTCTGCCCGCATTCGATCCAGGGTGACTTTTCCCATTTTTGCAACTGTTCCGCGCCATCCGGAATGTGATAATCCGATTGCCTGATTCACAGGATCCACAATAAACAGCGGTACACAGTCCGCATAAAAGGTTGCCAGGATAATGCCTTTTTCATTTGTGATCAGACCATCTATATCTGTATGATCCTGTTTAGTTACCACTCCTTTTCCCTTGTCGGCAGCAGTCACCCTGCGCACGTTTGTGGTGTGTGTCTGCTGTGAACAGACGATATCGCAGCTGGTCATCCCCAGATGCGCTGCCGCTCTTCTATAATTTTCATCGACATTTTCCTCTGCATCACCCTGCGAATAACTGAAATTGAGAGAGTACAGATGACCGTCGCTCACCCCGCCGTATCTGGTCGAGAAAAAATGCTCCACAATACCTGTCTGCTCCAAACCATCAAACGTGAAGTATGCCATCTCCTTGTTATATCTGTCATAATGCAGCTTGCAGGTTCCCCTGCTGCCAACCCTGATGATCTTTTCTGTCATACACATACTTTCCCCTCTCTGAGACCGCATTAGGAACTGTTCAGAAATTACTTGTGACAAGGGCGCCGCATAAATGTTCATCTGCAAAGAAGAAAATCGCAGGCATAGGAGGCAAAGGCATAAAGGGCAATGCAGATGGGCATTTAGGCAAGTCATTGTCATGAGTAATTTATGAACAGTTCCTTATCTCCTATTGAGAATATACAGTGCCTCAAGTGTTGATTTTAATATATATGTTCAAATGCATTTTGATACCAGGTGATCTCCTCACCGCAGATCGCAACTACATCATAGCGAACGGGCGTGAAATCTCCTATGTGGTGGATCATTCGATAGTAGTCCGCCACCTTGCATATAACCCGCTGTTTGCCGTAACCCACCGCCTCCCCGGGGTAGCCCCTGGAACTGTCTTTACGGTATTTTACCTCAAAAAATACCGTATACTCGCCATCTCTTCCGATCAGGTCGATCTCCCCTCTGCGGTTTCTGTAGTTGTGTTCCATGATTTCCACACCCTGCCTCTGTAGATATTCTATGGCGATCTGCTCAAACTCAGCACCCTTTTTTCTGGTATTCATTTAGCCCCTCTTATGCTGCTGCTTTTTGTCCGCGTTCTGGTAAGCGCTTATTTTTGCCTTGATCTTGTCCATACTGTCCACAAACATGAGGATCTCTGCCACCACTTCATAGAGCTCCGGCGGTATCATATCTCCGATCTGCAGTTTGGACAGTGTATTGGCAAGTTTATCGTCCTTGTGTACAGGCACATCTGCCTGTCTTGCCTGTTCGATGATCCTGTCCGCCACTGCTCCCCGCCCCATCGCGATCACTCTGGGCGCACTGTCCGACGGATCATACTCCAGCGCCACAGCCTGTTTCACTTTTTTGTTTCTATCCTCTGCCATCTCTTCAACACCTTCTATATCTGCAGTCCCCGGCGAACATCGCCTTTGCGCTCGTCCAAACTGCTTCGTTTTATGCGCGTGTATCAAATGTCTGATAACTCAGCACTGCACTGCCGCCTGCCACCTGCTCCTCTATATGCTCGAGAACAGTCTTGTCCTCTTCCTTTTCAAGAATCATATTCTTGCACTGATAACCTTTTTTTGACAGCCTCTGCGCTAACCCATCGATATGCCCTTCGACCAGCGCGATGGAATCTTCATCCAGGTAAAATTTTGTAGTGACCTGATTCCTCTCCGTCTGCAGGGCAATGCTGACATCCAGTGCCCCCAGGTTATCCATATCCAGATGTAAGAAGGCTGTGAGCATCCCATCTTTACGTGCCATATTCTTTTTGTTCGTATAGACATATAAGTCTCCATGTGCCTGGGAATTGCTCAATTTCAACGGAAGCTGTACATAGTTGAACATCTGGTTCACCTGATTCATAAATTCCACATTTTCGCTGATATTTCCCATAGCCCGTGCCTGCGTGCCGCTTCCATTCTGACCAGCTGACTGCGCTGCCTCGTTCATCATGCGTGCCAGCTGACTGCTTTCCTTTGCAAGCTTCTGATAAAATTCCTCCACTCTGCCTTCCTGCGCCAACTCCTGTGGTGTCAGTGTCCACTGTTTCTGGAGACCGCTTTTGAGCATAGTCTTAAATGGCTCAGAACGAAATACCATCGCCTTCTGTTCCGTAGTCAGCTGTTTCCCCAGGTCGCTGTCCATCAACAGCTGTTTTATATCCCTGATATCAATCTTTCCATCCTTCATTCCCTCACTGATAACAGAAATGATCTTCCCGGGAAGTGCCTGCGGCTTCTCACCGCTTAACCGGGCAAGAATCATATCAAGTGGTCTCTGATCCGGCTCTACATCCTTTGGCTGTACCGCTTCCCGTCCCAGCTGCAGTCCCGCATCTTTATCGATAGCCTCCCCGCCGGAGGCTGTTTTCATCGCTGGCAGTTCCTGCAGGTTTTCTTTTATGTCAGTACCTGTTCCTGAATCCATGCCTGTACTGTTCTGAACGTTTTGTTCTGCATCAGATCGTATGTTCTGTTCGCCCTGCACATTCTGATCTGCCTGCACACTCTGGCTGTTGTGTACATTCTGTCCTTCCTGCTGAACAGCAGTCGTACTATTCTCATTAAATACCACCTGTGCTTTTCCTGTCTGCCCCTCCTCATCAGTCAGCAGCACAAGCACCTGCTCCATAAATTTTGCGCCGTTTTCCAGTGATGATGCTGTCTGCCCCGTCCCTGCCCCCTGAGCTGTATCCGGAGCAGTATTCACTGGCACATTCTGATTCCCCTGCTCCTGTGCTGTCTTTCCAATCAGTGTGTCGTAAAGCTTCAAGATCTCATCCGAAGCTTCCCTGATCCCATCAAGCAGTTTGTGTTCCATATTCTGGTAGTTCTGAATCTGAATAATACTGTTGTCATTGACCGGAAGCTGCATTTTATTCAATTTGATCAGATCAGCCATGCTTGCAGTTGGATTCTGCAACGTCAGTCGGTTAAACAGCATCAACGTATTTTTGTTGATCGACATCCCGTTTTCGATCAAGATGGATACGAGTGCCAGATTTCTGTCATTGACAGCCATATGCGCCGCCCGGAGTGCGGACTCTCCCACTCGAAGCAGCTGCATTTTGCCGTCGTACACCGGTTTTAATACCACTCTGTTGTCCTTGTTGGACTGCACCTGCAGGTTCATGACCTGTCCGATCGCCAACTGCACATCCCGCTCAAGCTTCGCAGCCATATACTGCCCGTTCGCCAACTGTATCTGAACATCCTCGCCATTCACAGAGATGATCTCACCCTGAAATGTATCACCTGGCTGAAGCTGTGTCACGTCGACTCCCTGTGCACTGGCAGAACC
>CAJUQU010000336.1 GCA_910588595.1 uncultured Lachnospiraceae bacterium
GTTCATAGTACGCTGCCCCGTCATAGATCTGGTCAGTCTCTGTCATCTCCCGCCACTCCTGCTCCCACCTAGAATACATCAAGTCCGCCTCTGAAAATCCGTTCTCGATCTGCCCCACAAAAGAAAAGACCACATTGCAGCAGATACACATTGTCAGCAGATAGGAAAATAATTTGAGATATTTCTGGTACACACTCCCCTCCGTGAGCTGGACCAGGCACTGGAAACAGATCACGGTATACACCAGACGTCTTACCTCCGCCGCCAAAACTTCCATAATCTCCCCCTTATATCCGTTGTTTCGTTCCTTAACTCGTAGCGTTCGTAACTGCCGCTATCGTCACAAAAAACAGTGTTGTGACCGTGATCAATATACGCAGCAGCATAAATCCTGCCTCTGAGATGTACTCGACACACTTCATCATCTGGCGCTCACCGCAGATACTTCCCAGTGCGCCGCTCACCTTAATGATCAGGAGGATCATAAATGCCTTGATGATCGGCGCCAGGATCAGCAGGATCAGCACCACTAGGATCAGCACCCCAAGACTGTTTTTGATCGCGATCGCCGACGCCAGTGTCACACTTGATACCGACTCCACGATATCGCCGATCCCCGGTATCGCCCCCGCCGTCTTCTGGATCACCGCATTGTTCGTCTTGTCGACCACAGGCGTGATGATCACCTGCAGGATCCCGCCCCCCGACATCACCACTACCATTGCTTTGAGCACCCACTGCATTCCCTTTTTGATGAGTTCCATCAGTCCCTTGAAGCGCTCCTCACCCCAGATGCTCTCCACCACGCCAAGCATCACATACCCCTCGACCACTGTTGTCAGGGAAGACGCAATGATCCCTTCTATGAGGCACAGAAACCCCAAAAGCATCTTATAAAAGATCAGCGCCGTGAGCCCGGACCCCGCTGCTGCGATGCAGATCATATATGCCGGAATCATCAATTTCAAAAAATCGATCATTTGTACCATTGTCTCCTCGACGATCCCCAGCACCTCGTGAAACGCATCGATCAACACGACCAGCTGGCATAGTATGAAGAATGTCTTCGCCGCCTTCGCCGCCCCCTCATTCTTGAGCGCTGACATCAGATTGCTCACCATCGCAACGAGAATGAACAGTATCAGCACTGTGATGAACAGCCTCCTCCAATCGTCAAATACGCCAATCACGGATTCCCTGATATATCTCCAGAACACCCCCGGATCCAACACCCAGTTTCCTTTTAGGACATCCTCTATGAAATCCATAGAGTCCGCATTTTTTCCTGGCAGCAGATCTCCTAAAAGGTTATCCAGCATCCTCAGATCCGGCAGGATATCGATCTCCTGCCATAAACCTATCTCCTGACTCATCGCATCATTCCCTCCAGCATGTCTATCATGATCCGTATGATCGGAAAACCTGCCACCATGATCGCAACTTTGCCAAAAAGCTCTATGTGGTTGCTGAGTGCCGAATACCCGGAATCTTTGCACAGATTCGACGCAAAATCACACACATAAGTGATGCCTATGATCTTTAAAAGCAGTGATACATAGGCGATATTCCCGCCAAGCGCTGACTCCCACTCCTCCAGTTCGTCCACTGCATTCCCCAGCACCGCAAGGATCCTGGCTGCGATAAAGAAGCTCACTAAAATAATGATCAGCGTCGCAAACTCCGGCTTGTCTTTCTTGATGACAAGCGCCGCAAAAAGACCTGCTATGGCAAGCACACAAATCTGAATCATACAATGCCTCCATCAAAATCAAATCACAAAGCAAATAGATCCTGTATCATCTCAAAAAGCTGGTATATGTAAGGAACGATCCAGGAGAGCACCAGCACCAGTCCGGCAAGGCTTATGAGAAACGCATGTTCTTCCCTGCCGCTGTGCTTCAGCACCTGCCCCAATATCGTGATCAATATGCCGACTGCCGCTATCTTAAATATCAGACTGACTTCCATTTTCATCCCCATTTCATGAATACTCCGTATTATTTTTTCTCATATGGAAAACTAAAGTGCAGGCGTGTACACCTACAAAAACAAAATGATACACAATATCCCCGTCAGTGTGCTAAGTGCTTTGATCAACCTGCTGTTCTCGTTCTTTTTCACCGTAAGCCTGTCTATCTCACTGTCTATCTCCGACTCAAACAATCGAAGCGCCTCCACCTGCAGCCGCTCTCCTTCGTATTCAAAACAATTGCCCATTTTTGCAAGATATCGTATTCCGATCTGCGAAAATCCTGCCCCGTTCTTCCTTGCATGGACCGCCTCGCTCCATATGTCGACCAGCGAACTTCCGTTCCGTTCCTTCATGCACTGTGCGACATCCCTCAAAAAGACAGCATATTGCTGCTCTGCCTTGGCGGCTATGATATCAAAGATTTCCTCCATTGGCCTGTGCATGTATGTGATCTCTCCTGCAATACACAGAAGAATCTGTTTCTGCTGTTTCAAATGCCAGATATCACTGTCCATCTCACCGCAGAGTGACCAGCCAAACCCGAGCGCACCTGTCATCACGCAGGCACCTGCAACAAATTTCTGCCACATAATCTGTTCCCCTCCCTGTCATACACTTCAAAATACCTGTCCATCTTACTATCTATGGACAACACGACAAACCGGTCTATGAGACCTAACTGAAGGATCCGTTCCATCTCCGCCTTGTGCCGGATATCCTCAATGGAATTTCCGTGAACCGTCGACAGAATGCTGCATCCGCTCACCCCCGCATGGAGGATCGCCTCAGCGTCCGCACTTTTTCCGATCTCATCAATGGCGATCACCCTCGGTGCAAAAGTTCGCACCAGTATGGAGATCCCCTGCTGTTTATCTCCGCCTGTGATAATATCCGTACGCTCACCGCAGTCGAGCATAGCGCTTCCCTTATATGCCCCCGCGATCTCGCCTCTCTCGTCGATCACGCCCACATTGTACCCTTTATAACCATCACTTCCGTTGGATATCAGGCGAATCGCATCCCGCAGGAGCGTTGTCTTGCCGACTCCCGGCGGCGAGATGATCAGGGTATTCAATGGCGTGCTCTCCTTTGCGCTGCGATAAAGATAATGGAGCATTTTCTCCGCGATCCCCTTATGTTCGTGCGCCAGTCTGATATTCATATAACGGATATATCTGGCGATGAATCCGCCGCCGGCAGCAGTCACCAGCTCCCCTGTGATCCCGATGCGATGTCCACCCTCCACCATGATAAATCCCTGCTTCCGCTCTTCTTCATAGGCATACACGGAGTCATGGCACAGATAGCGGAATATCTCTTCCATCTCCTGCTCCCCGTATATCATGGGAAGCCTGTGATCGCGGTCAGACAATATCCGCACCGGTTGATTGACGCGCAATCTGATTTCCTGTATCTGTTCGAAACGCACTCCGCTTCTCTCCCAGTCATTCCTAAGCCTCTGTGGAAAAAACTGCAGGATCCGATTATCCGCTGCCATCATATCGCCCCCTCCTGTACCAATACATTTTGTCCATACCTCAATATATGTCCCAATTTTTAAAATATGAATATTTGCCTTACATTAAAATATTCTTTTTTGTGATCAAATAAAGATGTTTTTTCCCGTAAGCAGTTGAAAACGATTTCCGTATCGTGTAAACTATTTTAAAGGAAATTTTTGAAGGTGAGTATTAAATCATGATAACAATAAAAGATATCGCAAACCGCCTGGGTATTGCTCCTAGTACCGTCTCTAAAGGTCTGAACGATGCCAACGACATCAGCCCCGAATTGAAGAAATTGGTTCTGGACACTGCGATCGAGATGGGCTATGTCACCAAGCGTATGAAAAAAGAAACCAGAAAACGTTTATGCGTGTTTGTCGAGAATATGCAGTATGAAAAACCAGGAGATTTTGGTTTTGACATCATATTGGGCTTCAAGCAGGCAGCAGTGCGCGACAACTGGGAGATCACCGTCACCCCTATCACCCCGCTGCTGCAGCTGCGTGATCCCTATGACAGATATATGGTACAGAACGGATACCACGGCGGTTTTCTCGTTGGCTTTGCCCTGAAGGATCCTTGGATGGAACAGCTTGAGACCACCACCATCCCAACGGTGCTTTTTGACAATTACATCAAAAAAAATCCAAACATTGCCTGCGTTGGCACTGACAGC
>CAJUQU010000337.1 GCA_910588595.1 uncultured Lachnospiraceae bacterium
GAGTTCAGACGTGTGCTCTTCCGATCTTGTAGTGCCGCACGCCGAATTTCCAGAGCAGCACTGCCGGGATCAGGAACCAGCAGGCTGCCAGGGGCAGGAACATATACAACGCCGAGGAACGCTTCCCGAGGATATACAGAAGCGGGTAGTACTGGATCAGCGCGTACGGGATGACGAAGGTGGTAAACAACAGGATCTTCCTGCCGTAGATACCGATCGGATATTTGCCGAATTCCCGCGCCCCGTCGGTGAACACATTCATGAACTCCAGCCCGTCGAGCGTGAAAAAGCACAGTGCTGCGTAGATCAGAAACAGTGCCGAGAACACCGCGGTGCCGCCCGCCAGCATGAAGACCACCGTGCATATTTTGCGAAAGTCCCATGTGATACCGCTTTTCAGGATGCCGTACACAAACATGACGACAGCCTGTATCATCCGCCCGATCCGGGTCAATTCAAATCTGCTGCCGAGCACCTGGACGATCTCGCTCTGCGGGCGCACCAGGATCCTGTCAAAATCACCGCTTCTGACCATGCCCGAAAAGGTGTCGAACCCTCTTGCGACCATCTCGGCAAGGGCAAATTCCAGCAGGATGATAGAAAAGCACAACAGCACCTCGCTGTAGGTGAACCCCTCGACGGTCGAGAACCGCTGAAACATAAAAAAGATCCCCAGAAACACGTTGAACGAGACGAGGAACTGTCCGATCGCAGTGAGTAAAAAGGACGTCTTGTACTCCATCATGCACCGCACGTTGATCGAGACGTAGTGCAGATAGAGTTTTGCCGTGCGACAGATCATTTTCATAAGATTCAGCCCCCCTGTACCGTGATTTTCTTCTCAGCCAGCGTACACAGCAGTTTCCCGGCAGAGACGATGATGACCAGCCAGCATATCTGCAGCAGGATCGCTTTTTTCATCTCGGCAGGGCTCATGCTCCCGCTGTAGATGCGCAGCGCCACATTCTGCATGGCTGCAAATGGCAGCAGTTCCAGGATCCGCTGCACCTTCTCCGGGAAAAAGGGCAGCGGTATGACAGCCCCCGCAAAAAATTCGACCGCGGAGATGAAGACCATGCGGAGTCCCTGCGGTGATATCGTGAAAAAGGTCAGGACATAGATCAGCAGGCAGAAGGACACCGTGACGGCAAGCCCCAGGATCAGCGTGAGGACAAAAAGAAAAAAGTGCAGCCAGCCTGCCGGGGCTTCGATCCCGTACGGATGCGGGACGAAAGCGGCAACGATCAGGATCGGAAAGCAGCGGAGCACTGCCTTTGAGACGCGCGTTGCGATACTCCGTGCAAACCACATGTTGTATATGCTGACCGGGCGGCACAGTTCGTAGACGATATTTCCGTTCACGATGGAATCAAAGATCTCGTTCTCCATCATCCATGCTGCAAAGAGGACCAGAAATGCCTGCTGCAGCCAGATGTAGGACGCCGTGGCGGAAAAGTGCATGGGGAACGAGGCGGCGTCCGCACGGTAAAACGCGTGAAAGATCATGATCTCCATGAAACCCCACGCAAACTGCGTGATGATCCCTGCGAGGGCGGCAGTCCTGTACTGCAGCCCCATCGCAAAACGCAATCGAAAAAAAGACAGATACTTTTTCATACGGCGCCTCCTCTAAATCTGATAGGAGCGGTACAGATCGGCGATCGCTTCGTCAATGCTTCCGCTCCCTGTCCGGATATCGTCGAGTGTCCCGTCCATCAGGATCTGCCCCTTGCCGATCAGCAGGATCCTGCGCGTCAGCGATTCGATGTCCTGCATGTCGTGTGTCGTGAGGATCACGGTTGTCCTGTGCGTCTGGTTCTGCCTCAGGATGAAATCGCGCACCGCAAGCTTGGACACGGCGTCTAATCCTATGGTAGGCTCGTCCAGAAACAGGATGCGCGGCTGATGCAGCAGGGAGGCGGCGATCTCGCAGCGCATCCGCTGACCGAGCGACAGCTGTCTTGCCGGGGAGCGCAGCAGCTCGGCCAGATTGAGCAGCTCTGTGAGTTCCTCGAGGCTTTGTCTGTACTGATGATCGGGGATCGAGTAGATATCTTTTAAGAGTTCAAAGGAATCGATGACCGGAACATCCCACCACAGCTGTGAGCGCTGACCGAACACAACGCCGATCTCCCGCACATGTCTGATCCTGTCTTTGCAGGGCACGCGCCCGTCGACGAGGACCGTTCCGCTGTCCGGTGTCAGTATTCCGCTTAGAATTTTGATCGTGGAGCTCTTCCCGGCTCCGTTTGGACCGATGTAGCCTACCATCTCGCCGTCGCCGATCGTGAAGCTGACATCGTTCAGGGCATGAATGACTTCATACTCCCTGTGAAAAAGTGCTTTGCAGGCCTCGCGAAAGCCCGCGTTTCGTTTTGCGATCCTGTACGATTTGCATACATGTTCCATCGTGATCATTCTGCTTCCTCCTGATAGTTATACTTTCGTATCTTTCCAAGTAGGTCGGTATAGTTCCCTGCCCCGGTCTGCGGCGCGTTTCATAGCCGTTTCAGGGGGTAGGTTTTACATTGTACCACACGCCCGATGTGATTACAATGAGAAATAGTTACAAGATTTGGATCCGATATTTGAACAGCATTACTAAAAACTAGGTTCACCTGAGAACGGTCTCCTGCATAAAATAAAGGGAACGCGGCTGTTTTGGAAATGCCGGAACGCTGCAGAAAAGAGATTGGAGGCTTACGACATTATGGCAGATATCACCCCCGGAATGATCTTTACAGATACGCTCAGGAACGGAAAGCCGGAGGCGCTGGCGTGGATCCGCGGAAATGCGCAGAACCCGCAGCTGAGCGGCGTCGTCAAATTTTACACGACACCGTATTCCGGCGTGCTGGTCGAGGCGGAGATCTTCGGACTGCCCAACATCGCGACACAGTTCTCGTCCGATTTCTACGCGATGCACATACATGAGAAGGGGGACTGCACGATGCCCTTTGACAGGACGGGCGGTCACTACAATCCCACCAATGAGCCGCATCCCGACCACGCGGGGGATATGATACCGCTCATGGGCAATCAGGGATACGCGTGGCTTTCGTTTTACGACAAGCGGTTCACGATACCGGAGATCCTGGGAAGGAGCGTTATCATCCACAGGTTGCCCGACGATTTCAAGTCCCAGCCCTCGGGAGATGCCGGAGAGAAGATCGGATGCGGCGTGATCCGGTGAGGAATAACGGCTTGATGCATTCCAGCCACTATGCATGCTCACGGACTTCGCAGCGCAGTGCGAAGTCCTGGGATGGATTGTAATCATATCGATCGTCTTTTGACAAAAAACCCTGATGGTTTTTGCGTGAGTGAGCAGATGCGGGACAAGCCGGTGCGCTAAATTTAATGGAATTGTGTGACCATTTGTGATATGATAAGGGCGATGAACAATTCAGTAAACACTTTGAATTCGGAGGTTTAACAAATGATTTCTACAAGAATTAAAGATGTTAATATGGTATTTGAAACGGCACCTTCAATTTTTTCGCCCAATTCGATTGATAATGGTACATTAGCCATGTTATCTGTTATAGATTTTTTACCGTGTGACAAAGTGCTGGATTTGGGTTGTGGATATGGTATTGTTGGTATACTTGCAGGTAAACTGATCGGTGAAGAGAACGTTATAATGTGTGATGTTTCAGAACAGGCAATAGAATGTGCAACTATGAATCTGCGCATTAATAACGTGCCGAATATTAGAATTAGATTGAGTGATGGATATAGAAACGTAGAAGAAAGAGATTTCACACTGATATTGACCAATCCGCCGTATCATGCAGATTTTTCTGTTCCAAAACATTTTATTGAGGTTGGATTTAAAAAATTGGTTATGGGCGGGAAACTGATTATGGTTACAAAAAGACTTGACTGGTATAAAAATAAGTTGACGTCTATCTTTGGCGGTGTTAAGGTTCATGAGATAAATGGATATTATGTTTTTGTTGCAGAGAAAAGAGTTCGATCTATAAAGGAGAAGGAGAAAACGACAGACAATTTATCAAAAAAATTGCAGCGGAAACAGCAGCGCAATAAGGTTAATCGAAAAAAATGAAGCCGATGCAACGCATACTTTGGGAGATTTATGGACTAAGAATCAGCGCAAAGATCGGAAGAGCACACGTC
>CAJUQU010000338.1 GCA_910588595.1 uncultured Lachnospiraceae bacterium
CGTCTTATAACTGTTGAAGATCTCCAGGATCTTGTCCGTGTATTCCTCCTCTGTCAGATACTGCAGAAGCTCTTCCTTCGTCGCCTTGTTCGAGTCAGACACTTTGGACTTGGCTTTTGTCTTCGGCTTTGCCTTGGCTTTGGGTTCCTCGTCGATCACCTCCTCAGGCACCGCCGCTTTGGGCTCCTTCTCCTCCCCCATAAAATTGGGGATCCTTTTCACCGTCACATTGCGCTCTGCCCAGAAATCGACCAGATGATTGAACCCGGTATCCTTAGAAACGATATAAAAACAATCGTCCCTGCCCTCACATTTTGCAATAATGTAGCCCAGATAAGACGCCAGCTGGAAATCCAGCGAATTCTTCGCCCCTGTGCCCGCCTTGTAGGACTCAAGTTTTGCGTGCTGTCTGGCGATCTTCTCCACCAGCTCCAGTGAAAATGCCTTGCTCTGTTCTGTGTACATCACACAGATCACATCATTTTCACCAAGATTTTCCGCCCCCGCAAATCCGTCCGCGTGGACATTTTCATAGTCGATAAAATAATAATTCATGTTTGATCAATCCCTCTCTTTTTTATTTCAATACCACTTTCCACTCATCGCCTTCAATGACATACTGGAACTCGTTCAGCGCATCATCCAGCATGACCTGCAGCAATCCCTCAAAGTCATCCACCACAGGAACATGCGTGAGATCCTCCCGCCGGATCCAGTACATTTCCCCCTCCTCGGAGGACTTTAGCTTCCCCTCGAACCGGTCCGCCCGAAACAGAAACACGATGTAGCGTCCCCCATCGATCGGAAACTGCTTCACACCGCAGAGTGTCGGATCCAGCACTGTCAGCCCCGTCTCCTCCCGCATCTCGCGCACTACTGCATCGACGATGGACTCACCCGGCTCGACATGTCCGCCTGGCAGCGTATAGCCCTTCCAGTCTCTCTTCACCCTGTCCTGCAACAGGTATCTGTCATTGTCGCGTATCAGGCATAACACTGTCAGCTCAACGGTCTCCGTGCGCCCCATAAATACCTCTCCCCCTCAAATTTCTTGTTATGATTCCGGATATTCCGTCAAATATACGAACCCTGATACGATTCATTATAACATGCCGCAGGCATGACCACAATCAAAATATCGCGCTTGTCACACGCCTGGCTGTCAAACAGTTACCGCCCCGTCAGCGCCGTGAAAAACGTGCGCCAGAATTAACATCAGACAATCTTAAAACAGTTTCAGCGGCAGACCCTCACAGATCTGCCGCTGTCACTTCACACCTATTTAATACTTCAACAATACCGACTTCTGCGGGATATCATTGTGACCGCCCATACAGACAATCCCGCCTCGCAGACCCGGAAACAGGCAGATCTGCGGCGAGCGGTAGAACATATCCTCCCGCTCATCCCGGATCACTTCTTTGTGGATCAGGGAAAAGTCTTTGGTCTGCCAGATCGACACCTCCATATGGTTCGTGCCCAGGGCAACCGTGGCAAACACCGTCGCGTCATCCGAGAAAAAGGGGCCGCTTATCGGCAGCGCGTCCTTTATATCTGTCTTGTATGCCTCCTCCCCTGTCTCTGTGTCGACAACTCCCATACCGCCCAGAAAAAATATACTGTCCTCCCCGAACAGCAGCTTTTTGCCCACATACCCTGTCGGCGCTCCCAGATCGCATTTGAGCGTATGCGTTTCCAGCCCCGTTCCGTCTATACCGCACCTGCTCCACGATACCGCTGTTCTGCCATCCCGCTCTGTATTTCCTGTGAACACCACATGGCTGTTGTCCGCGTCAAAGAAGATCGCATTGACCCCAATGATCTCCTGGTCGCTGTCGCTATCCCACGCCTTAATCGGATTCGATATTTTCTGCCCCTGGAGATCATAAATGCTCAATCCCTTCCACAGATCATAACAGCCCAGCATCGTACCGTCCGGGGAAACAGACCACACCGCTATATCGGCATGTTCTACCAGATCATTTAGCAAAATACTGTGCTTCTCGTTCAGGGAATCATCATAAAATACCCCCCAGCACTCCGTTTCACCCCCGACAACCTCCGTTTCACCCCCGACAACCTCCGTCATCGTCATCTCTGTGTCAGACGTTTTCTCCTTGCCAGGATTTTCATTCATAAGACTTCCGATCAGACAGTACCCATCCTGGTACGGATAGAACTCCACAAGGTTCCAGTTCCTGGTCTTCGTCTCCCCCTTGATCTGCGCCGACACCACATCATACAGGTACAGCGTGTCCCCCTTTAACACCAGCAGCATAGATCCTTTCCCTTTCCTGATGCTTATACTCTGACCGTCAAACAATTCCGTGTTCAATGCCTGTATGGTCTCCTGCGCGGCATCATCCTGCTGTTTTGGCAGCACCACATCTCCGGTCTGTGACACATTGTTGAAAATATCATCGGCAGCCACATACTCCGTCCGCGCCCCCTCCGCAAGATCCTCTGCCGACTGCCCCATGCCGCATCCGGTCATGCAGCCGACGATCAGCAGGGCTGATATTGTTCTGATCCATTTACCTTTCATAGCATCCAAATTCCTCTCTTTTTATTTTCATTTTTTATTATCACTATTAATTGTCCCAAATTACTGCCACAGCCCCCTGTCTGCGGGCAATGCCCAGTACTCCATCCGGTCAGAAATCAGAATCGTGAACTGCCTGTTCCGCACCATTGCGTCGTTAAAATTTCCAGACGATGCCACCGCATCGCTGTCGAAATTTTGCCTGGCACTGGCACGCTCCATGCAGTCCACAACTCTAATTTCTGTCTGGATAGAGCACTAGAGCGTGTATGAAAATACTCTACGGCCATGGTATGCCGAGCTCTTTCTTCGCACTTTCCAGCCAGACGGGATTGATCGTTTCCCCGACTTTCCCCGCCGTAAAATATCCGCCGATCCAGCCCGGCTGCTTCGTCTCGTCATACAGAAACTCCGCGTACCCAAAAGTCTCCGGGGCACCGCCCACGATCAGATAATGCGTGATCCCCTGACCGTCCTTATAATCATAAATATACGCTGTGGCGTCGGAAACCTGACTCGTGATGTCAATGTGCTCCCCATTTGCGGTGAACCAGAGATGCCCATCCTTAAATTCTGCCGGTGCGGTCTCATTTGAGGTGTCCAGGACAGCGGTCGAGACAGCGTTTCCATCCTCGCCTATCTCCTCCGTAAATATGGCATTGCCGGCAAAAGACACAAACCGGTTGATGATGCCCCTGCCCGTGCACGCATACACCGTTATATCTGCTGCCAAAAGGCACAGCACCGCAGCCAACGCCACCGCAAGTCCGGGTTTCCACCTATATCCCGTCGCAGATCCCGCCGCTCCCGCGCGCTTGCGCTGCATCGCCTGCTCAATGCGGCGGCTGCACTCCTCCGGCATCTGGATCTGTTCATATACTTCCTGAAATCTTTTCTGCATCAATAGACCTCCTCCTTCAACGTTACCTCCAATATCTGCCTTGCCCGCGACAGCCTGGTTGTCACAGCAGTCCCTGAAATATGTAAAATGTCCGCAATCTCCTTCACCGCATACCCCTCGTAGTAAAACAGATACACCACAATGCGATACTTGGGCTTGAGCCTGCTGATACATTCCCAGACACCCTGCAGCGCAGGCTGTTCGAACAATATCTCCTCCGCTTCCTCCTCCAGCGGCTCCGTTCTCTTCCTCCAGAACGACCGCAGAAGACTCCGGCACTGGTTTGCCGTCACCTGCATCAGCCACGCCTTTTCCTTGCCAGGCGCGATCCCGCTCTGTTCCATCAGTTTCAGAAAGACCGTCTGGCAGACGTCCTCCGCATCCTGGATCGAATGGGTGTAGCTGACTGCCAGCCTGTACACATCATCTTTGTATAGATGAAATAGTTCCATCACATCATGCATGAATGCATCTCCTTTCTCCTCCTGTTTGAGATCTCATAGATAAGACGCATCAACCCTCCCTGTTGTCACATTTTTTTTGAACAAAATAAAAGTCCCTTCTGGTCTGTAAGGGACTTTCTCTTCTCTGTTTTCAACCCGCAGCCGCCCGATCTGCTCCATAGCGTTTTCCCATCAATCTGCTAAA
>CAJUQU010000339.1 GCA_910588595.1 uncultured Lachnospiraceae bacterium
TGCGGCACAGTTTGTGGGAGATTAAATTATCTTACAGATGATTTGCCAAATGAAGTAGGCGTAGAGGGCAAGGGTATAAAGAACAATGCCTTACGTCGATTGAATTTGACGCAAATATCGCGCAAAATGGGATACAGATGGCGGGAATGATTTTACAAACACGCTCAGCTAGATGCCAATAGGAAAGGAAGAGCAAACATGCTGACGGTAAACGAGGTGAGCAAACTGACAGGTGTGAGTGTCCGCTCACTGCACCACTATGATGCGATCGGGTTGTTGAAACCTGCAAAAGTGACGGATGCGGGCTATCGGCTGTACGGTGACGATGAGCTGGCGCGCCTGCAGAACATACTGCTGTTCCGAGAGCTGCAGTTTCCGCTAAAACAGATCCGGACGATCCTGGACAGCCCGGATTTTGACCGGCGGGAGGCGCTTGCACAGCAGATCAGGCTGTTGGAACTGCAGCTTGCACACACGCAGGAGCTGATCTTGTTTGCGCGCAGGCTGCAGGAAGAAGGAGTGGAAAAGATGGATATGAAAGCACATGACACATTCGAAGCGTTCGACACGACAGAGATCAAACAGTACGAGGAGGAAGTGCGCGAGCGGTGGGGCGGCACAAAGGCATATGACGAATATCAGCGGAAGGCGAAAGGAAGGACAGACGCAGAGCAGGCAGAGATCGGCAGCCAGCTGATGGAGCACTTTGCCGGGATCGGAAAACTGCGTCAGGGTTCCCCGGCTGATGAGGCAGTGCAGGAGAAGATCGCCGCGATCCAGGCGTTCATCACAGAACACTATTATCAGTGCACGGACGAGATCCTGCGCGGTCTTGGCGGGATGTACGTGGATGATGAGCGCATGAGGTGCAATATTGACAAGGCTGGCGGCGAGGGAACTGCGGTGTTTGTCAGCCAGGCGATCGCGGTGTATTGTTCCCAAAAGTAGATCGAAATGTGCAGGAAAATAACTGGTGACAGCGCATGTTGCGCGCTGTCACGGCAGCTTACAGGCTCAAAAAGACAGCTTACCGCATTGTGATTGCGGCGGCTGTCTTTTTTTCGTATGATGTCTGCAGAGGGAATGAAAAATAAACAGGAGCAGAAAGGAATGCGAAGATGGAACCAGTGATCAAGGTAGAGGGATTAAAGAAATATTTTGGGGATGTGAGGGCGGTGGACGACATCAGTTTCGAGGTGGAGCGCGGAGAGCTGTTCGGCTTTCTGGGCATCAACGGCGCGGGCAAGTCCACGACCATCAACATGCTCTGCACGCTCTACGCGGCGACTGCGGGAAGCGTGGAGGTCTGCGGATATCAGGTGGGAAAGCAGGACGAGGAAGTCAGAAAGCGCATCGGGGTGGTCTATCAAGGGAACTGTCTCGACGACAAGCTGACTGTGGCGGAAAATCTGTTTGTCCGGGGTGTGCTGTACGAGAAAGATCACAGAAAGCTGCGCGCTGACATCAGGCGGATATGCGGCATACTCGAGCTGGAGGACGTGTATCACAGGCGTTTGGCGAAGCTCTCCGGCGGTCAGAAAAGGAGATGTGAGATTGCAAGGGCGCTTGTCAATGCGCCGGAGATCATGTTTCTGGACGAGCCGACGACGGGGCTTGATCCCGCCACGAGAAAAAAGGTGTGGGCGTCCCTCGAGCGGCTGCGCAGGGAGGAGAAGATGACTATTTTCCTGACAACGCACTATATGGAGGAGGCTGCGCGTGCGTCGCACATAGCCATCATGGATGCGGGTCATCTAAAAGAATACGGAACCCCGTTTTCGCTGAAGGAGAAATACGCGAAGGATCAGCTCAGGCTGTATTCGGGTTCGCCTGGGTTGGAGGAGCGGCTTGCGGCGCTGCAGGCTGCATACAGGAAGAAAGAGGACTATTTCGTGGTGGCTGTGCCGGAGAGCATGGCGGCGCTTGCAGTGCTCGACAGTGTGCGGGAGCTGATCGACGGGTTTGAGATGGTGCAGGGTTCCATGGACGATGTTTTTCTGAATGTGACGGGAAAGACGCTGGAGGGTTGAGATGAGAGAGATTTATTATTTGACAAAGCGAAATATGCTGATTTATGTCCGGGATCATGTGTCCGTCTTTTTTTCCGTGCTGTCCATGCTGATCGTGCTGGCATTGATGGTGGTATTTTTGGGCAGCATGAACAGTGAGAATGTGGTGGACGCGCTCGCGGCGTTTGGCGGTGTGCGGGATACTGCGGCGGATGAGAAAAATGCCGCCTGGCTGATACAGATGTGGACGCTTGCGGGCATCCTGGAAGTCAATGCGGTCACGATCACGCTGACACTCATGGGGACGATGGTGCAGGACGAGGCGGGGAACAGGCTGGCGAGTTTTTACATGGCGCCGGTAAAACGGATCAGGATCGCGCTTGGGTATATCATCGCGGCGTGGATCACCGCGACGGGTATGTGCATGCTGACACTGGCGCTGGGCGAGGGTTACATGGCACTTTGCGGGTATCCGCTGCTCGACGGCGCAGCGTGTCTGAAACTGTTTGGCATGATCGTGTTCAACACGTTTGCCTGCGCGTCCCTGTTTTATCTGCTGGCGCTGTTTGTCCACAGCGAGAGCGCGTGGAGCAGTCTGATGACGATCATCGGGACGCTGGTCGGCTTTGTGGGAGCGATCTACCTGCCGATGTCCATGCTGCCGGAGCGCGTGGGCAGCGTGCTGAAATGCCTCCCGGTGCTGCACGGCGCCGCGATGATGCGGGAGGTCTGCACGGAAGACGCCATTGCGCAGACATTTGAGGGACTGCCGGGGATCGCGGGGGAGCAGTTTCGCGAGCAGATGGGAGTGACCGTTTTTGCGGGTGACAGGGAAGTATCTTTGCCGTTTCAGTTTTTATTGATCGCAGTGTATGCTATAATAGCCATAACCGTATCGGTGTGGATCAGCAGGCGGCGCAAATTGAGGGATCGTTAGGCGCTGCAGCGGGGACATGTGCGGGTCTTGCGGGTCGTCTGTGGGCGGCACCTGACGGCAGATCCGGGGTACGGGGGACTTGGAGGGATTATGAAGATTACGATTACAGAGCCGGGCGAGGGAGAGGAAGACGAGATCATTGTCCGCTGCCGCCATATGGATCAGCAGCTGTTAAAATTGATATATGCGATCAAAGCCGGGCGCGAGAGGATCACGGCGCTGCAGGACGGAGATTATTTTCAGGTTGCGCCGGATGAGATCTACTATTTCGAGGCGGTGGACAGCAAGGTCTTTCTGTATCTGGAAAAAGAGGTCTATGAGACGAAGCTGAAACTGTATGAGCTGGAAGAGATTTTCCGGAATACGGATTTTTTCCGCGCGTCCAAGTCCTGCATTGTCAATCTGTCAAAGGTGAAGCGGCTGAGCCCGGACTTTAACGGCAGGTTCGAGGCGCTGATGCGAAACGGGGAGCGGGTGATCATCTCGAGACAGTACGTTCCGGTGTTGAAGCAAAAACTTGGTCTGTGAGGAGGTGTGTTCTGGTGGAACGGTTGAAGGATATGTTTTTTGTCTTTGTCTGCGTGACGACCTGCGTGCTGTTCGTGACGGCGATGTATATAACGGTATTCTGGCAGCAGGCAGTGCTGGGGGTGGAGATCCTGTGGCAGATCCTGGTCGTGTCTTTTCTGTGCAGCGTCGTGACGTTCTTCTATCCGCGGCGGGAGGTCGGCAAAAAGGCGATGTTGTCCATATACATCTGTCACTATGTTCTGACGAATGCGATCGTTCTGGGCTGTGGGATCTGGTTTGAGTGGTTTTATATCGACAATCTGCCGATGGTGCTGGCGATGCTCTTAGCCATAGCGGTCATCTTTGCGCTGGTCTCCGCTGTCGCGTGGCGGCGGGGAAAGCAGCAGGCGGAGTTGATGAATGAGCGGCTGCAAAAGTACCAGCAGGAGCATAGGGATTGACGGGCACTGTACGTGTTTCTCTGCGTTTCTGTGAAGATGGACTAATCGATAAAAAAATAAAATGTTGAGCAAATTTTGAGATTTGTGATCTACACTCTTCTTGTGAAGTCAGAGATCGGAAGAGCGTCGTGTAGGGAAAGAGTGTAGATCTCGGTGGTC
>CAJUQU010000340.1 GCA_910588595.1 uncultured Lachnospiraceae bacterium
TGCCCTTTGATTTTAGTAGGTTTTGAGTGTCCATAATATGGATTTCAGGTTATAAAAGGTACAGAGCTTCTTCCCGTAAAGGATGAATTATTCCTGGCAGATATTATCATGTGTTTGGTCGCATTAGTGTTATCATTAACGGGATTGATCATTTTTATATTTTTTGTTGCACATTTCTTAGTGAATGCCAAAAAGGATGAATTGGAAAGGAATAATGAACATGTAACAAGCATCCTTGCCACTGTCCGGGAACTGTCAGATAAGTTACATACGGCGGGGGTGGCGCTCTCTCAGATTTCTGGAAATGAAAATGCTTCCGCGCAGAAGCTTGCAGCAACAAGCGAGCAATTAGCGGTCGGAAGCAATCTGTTAAGTTCCAAGACAGATGAAAGTATGATTAATCTTGGCGAATTAAATAAATGGGAAGACGTTGTTGCTGAAAATGTAGAAAAGGTGGAGGATGCTTCTAAAAATCTTCTGGATAGATCAAAACAGAATGAGGACCTGCTGAATGATCTATCTCTGATCAACAGCGAAGTATCTCAATCCATGGATGCCACAATAACTATAACAGAAAAGTTATCAGAGGCTGTCAAGGAAATAGGAGTAACTTTAAATCTTATTAATGAGATTTCGTCGTCTACTAATTTGTTGGCATTAAATGCTTCAATTGAAGCTGCACGAGCCGGGGAAGCGGGGAAAGGTTTTGCTGTAGTAGCGACAGAAGTTGGTAATCTTGCGAAGAACACGCAGGAATCTTTAAAAGATGTTCAGGCAGTTATTGAACGGGTACAGCAGAATGTCGTTGATATTACAGCGCAGGTAGAAGAGAATTTCACAAAATTAGGAAAACAAAATGAATTTTTTGTGAATGTTTTTGACGGAATGAAAGATATGACAAGTTTGCTGAATGTGTCCGTGGATGCTGTCAAAGCCATGGGAGATGCGCACAGAGAACAGTCAGAGGTTATTAAGAATACAGTATTGATCAACCAGGATATTGCAGAAAATATAAGGAACGAGAATGAACAGTTTAGTGTAATAAGAGAGATGGCTGAAGGTAATGCCAGTGATACAGCAGAGATCTCTACACAGGCAAATACGATTAATGATATGGTCAATAAGATGACGCTGCTTCTTAAGAAAGATGAATAAAAAGCGCTGTTTCCTGCTGCGGAAATGAGTTAGATGATTTAATTGTTGAGAGATCGTTTCAGGGACAAGGGATAGGGCAAAATTGTTATTGTGGGGAATGGAAACATATGACTGAAAAGGTTATGAAGAAATTATGTTGCATTCCCTGTTTTTCATATTAAAATTTATACGGATGTAGCCCATGAATAAAAAATGTATTCGCTTTTAGTTTCTAATCCTAAAGTGATATCATTCCATTTAGGAGGAATAACATTTACTGCTTTGATTACGGGCTCATATAAGACATCTACGCGCTGATTCATTTCTTCTAATCGTGATTTCATCCACATTATATCATCATCAGAAGCTGGCAGGTTTGTGCGATCTTTATATATATCAGTCCAATTACCATAAAATCTCTCATCTGAATCCAGAAAAGCGATGGCTGCTGTTATAAATTCATCTAACGATACAAATATATTTTTAGGAGCAATAACTGCTAAAATATTCTGTTCTGATGAGCCGTTATTAAAACAAAGATTTCCAAAATCTATCGCAATCATTCAATCCAGTCCCTCTCAGCAAAACATGTATTTACTCAACAATTGTACCATGTCCATTTGAAAATGTCCACTCAAACCTTCGGGGCAAGTTCTTCGTCAAATTTCTTTTCTCCTCATATTCCTAATAAGAATTAAACATAACAGTATTGACATATATACTTATGCCGGCTATTTATATCTTTATTTGTAAAAAGAAGAATGTTATAATTTCATTAATCCGAATACGTGAATACGGAGTAGTACTGATCGGCAGCGCTGTTAGATTTTGGCTTGTGGAGGTGATCTAGTACAGCGTTTTCTTAATCCCCATATACTTAGTGCTTGATCTTTTCGTCAGCGCAAGGCGGAGGAAGGAGGCAATGCGGTGGCATTGTTGACTGACGACAACGCGGCGATGGCGTAAATAGCGAGTGCTAAGTGTATGAGGGATTAGGAAATGCTGTACTAGATCAAAAAATTTGCAATATACAAACATATAGGTGATATATCTAAGCGCAATAATGGGTGGACAAAGGAGCTGAATTTCATATCATGGGATAACAGAGAACCCGTTTATGATATAAGGACATGGAATGCAGAACACACTGAATATGGAGAAGGCGTTACAGTTACGGCATCCCAAATGGTGATCTTGAGAGAATTGCTTGATGAGATAAATGTATATTAAATCCATATTGGTAGAAGAGGGCAGTAAAAAGAGGATGGATATGTACGAAATATCATAGAGGATTTGACACGAGTGTGCCGACGTGTTACGGTATAGGTAGTGCATTGACGGCATGAAATGAAATGGAGGTTTGAGATGGAGAACAATAGGGATGCAGGACCGGGCAGAAAGTTTTTGGAAGGAATCATTGTAAGTGCTGCAATCATGGTGATGTTTATGCTGCTGCAGATCATGGTCAGCATTGTGGGGATCGAAGCAGCGATGCTGGCATATATGACACGTGGTGGCAATAATATACAATATGTAGAAAGCGCGCTGATGGATATTCTTTCAGAGCCTGGCTATCTGACAACACTGACGGTCGTGGCGACATTGGTGTCGACGGTTTTTTCGGTGCCGGCTTATTGGATCATATGGGGTCGGAAAAAAACAGCACAGGATAAGCAGTATTTTCGTGAAAAAGTTCTGCGGCTGAAACCGTTTGCGATGATCATCATAGCCTCGTGCGGTCTCTATTATCTGGCTATACTGATCGCGGCAGTGATCGCGGTCGTCAGTCCGGAGACGATGAATGATTATAATGAGATGATGGATACAGCGCTTGGAGGAAGTCAGATGCTTGCGATGCTGGCAGCGGTGATACTGGCGCCGGTCAATGAAGAGTGCATTATGAGAGGTCTGATCTTAAAGAATCTGCAGCGGTTTTTTACGACACCGGTTGTAGTCATCATACAGGCAGTGCTGTTTGGGATCTTTCATGCCAACTGGGTGCAGGGACTCTATGTCCTTCCTGTCGGTGCCGCACTTGGGTATGTGGCGGTCAAGACCAGGTCGGTGATGCCGTCGATATTCATGCATTTATTTTACAATATGCTCTCTTTTGTTGTGATATTTCTTCCTGAATTCTGCCAGACCGGTATTTTCGCGATCTCAGCGGTGGTGGTGAGTGCAGCTGCAGTATGGTTTATGGGATCGACAGAGAGGGAGCGAATATGAGCAAAATAAAAACAGATGATCGGACCGCAATCTTTGAGCGTGTGCCGATACCCAGAGCAGTGATACTCCTGTGCGTTCCCACGATTGTCAGTTCGCTTGTGATGGTGCTGTACAATCTGGCGGATACTTATTTTGTCGGGATTTTAAATGACCCCGTGCAGAATGCGGCAGTGACCCTTGCAGGACCAGTGCTGCTGGCGTTTAACGCGATCAATAACTTGTTTGGCGTTGGGTGTTCGAGTATGATGAGCAGGGCGCTGGGGCGCAGGGATTATGATACCGTGTACAGAACCTCTGCATTTGGCTTTTACTGCGCGGCGGCGTGCGGTGCGCTGTTTTCTCTTGGATGTACTGTCGGAATGCCTTTCCTGCTGACACTGCTGGGAGCGGACGAAGTCACAACACAGGCGACGGCAGACTATATGAGATGGACTGTTACCTGCGGTGCAGTGCCTGCGATCCTCAATGTGGTCATGGCGAATATGGTGCGGGCTGAGGGCTCTGCATTTCATGCCAGTATTGGAACTATGAGCGGCTGTCTCCTGAATATAGTGCTGGATCCGATCTTCATACTTCCCTGGGGGTTGGACATGGGCGCGGCGGGTGCGGGACTGGCGACCTTTCTTTCAAATTGTGCAGCATGTGTGTATTTCTTCATATTATTATATGCCAGGAGAGAGAATACTTACGTCTGTATCCGTCCAGGTATGTTCTGT
>CAJUQU010000341.1 GCA_910588595.1 uncultured Lachnospiraceae bacterium
GCAATGCAGTATACGGACAACATGCTTGCGAATCTCGAAAACATACTGAAACAGTCCATAGAGATTTCCACGCGTGATTACAACGCCCTGATAGGTCATCTGCAGGAAATAGACCATGTTGTTACCATGAACCGGGCAGAGCTTGTTCCGGTGGATGAGATCGTCGCAGAAGCACAGGCTGCTGACAGTGCAGATACGACTACTTCGCAGACATAAAAATTGTGTTGTGTAATCAGTAACCCACAGTTTTTCCTGTGGGTTATATTGAATTTTGTCCATAAGGAGGCGTTTGATGAAAACCTTATCCCAAAAGATCATTGTTTATATTTTGTGTATTGCCATGACAGCACTTCCTTTTTCTGTACTGCCTATTTTCAAGGTTAATGCTGCAGAGTCCGTAGTGGTGGTGATCGATCCCGGACACGGAGGCAATAATCTCGGCACTGAGTATCTGCCAATACCGGAAAAGACGTACAACATGATAGTGGCACAATATATGAAAGAACAGTTGGAACAATACCAAAATGTACAGGTGTATCTGACCCATACAGAAGATATTGATATGTCGCTTAAAGAACGCGCCGAATTTGCCGCCAGTGTGAATGCAGACTTCCTTTTCTCATTGCACTTTAATATGTCATTGTCCCACTCCCTTTATGGCAGCGAGGTGTGGGTTCCATCAACCGGTCAATTATATAGTCAGGGTTATTCTGCTGCCAATGAGTTTCTGATGCAGTTTGAGGAGATGGGACTTTTTAACCGCGGGATCAAGACCAGGATCGGAAAAAACGGAAAGTCAGACTATTATGGTATCATTCGGGAGAGTTCCATCCGGGGTATTCCTGCAATCATCGTTGAACACTGTCATGTAGATAATATCAATGATGAGGCGTATATGCAGTCTCCTGAAATGCTCAAAGAGTTTGGTGTACGTGATGCGGAGGCAGTTGCCAGATATTTCGGTCTGGTGTCAAAGGACGGCAAGACGGATTACAGCGGTTATGCTCCGCTGGCAGTTCCGGTTCCGGCAGAACGTGTCTGCAATGATACAACAGCGCCATTGTATGTCAATGCCAGCTTATTGAAATATGATCGTACTGGCAAGTATGCAACAGTCGAGCTGACAGCGGTCGATGAGGAATCTGTGATCCAATATTATTCGTACTCATATGACAATGGACTCACATGGTCTGCATTGCAGCCGTGGGCGAAGGGCAGTCCAACGATGACGGTATCTGTCAACATGGGGTATGGCAAAAAGGATACCCTGATATTCAGGGCGTATAATCTGTATGATAGGATCACTGAATCAAACACAATTTCGCTAAATTAGCAGCCGGATTCAGAACAGCCTGATGATCGTGAAATAATAGACCGCCGAGATCAGGGTTGTCACTGTTTTGTGCTTGAGGTAATGGCTGAGCGATAACCCGGACTTTTCGAGGAAGCTGCTAGTCTGCATGATGCAGGAAATACCGCCAAAACACAGTGCTGTCATGATCCAGAAAACTTTTTGTTCAGACTGAAAGGTAGTTGTATAAATTGCCGGTACACCGCCAATGATTTCAAGAAAACTTGACAGGATATTTTTGTTGTTGGCAGGTAAGGGCAGAAAATCCAGAAAGATACGGAAAGCATTTGTAAAAGTAATGTATCCGCCAAGGATGATCAATGACTGCGTGTTGTCCATACAGGATTTCTTAAGTGTTTCCGCCAGATGCATCTGCGGTGAATCTGGCACAGGGTGTTTTTCATTGTCAGCAGATGCAGGAGAGGGCGCTTTTGCAGCATATAGATGTCCCATAACGATCCCATAGATCGCCGGAATACCGTACATTCCAAATACAAAGGGCAGCGTATTGTGATATCCGCATTCATGCAGCATCGGTATAATGATCCCCATAAAGTATGCCGGACCGATATTATTGCAAAAAGCAAGCAGGGTGTCTGCTTCAGATCTTTGGATCCTGCCTTTTTCATACAGTTCGCTCACCACTTTGGCGCCCATGGGAAAGCCGCAGAAAAAGCCCATAAACACAGCATACAGTCCATGACTGCTGTATTTGTATATTTTTTTTAATACATGGCTGAGCATACGCCCTAGTTCCTGATCCGCACCACTGTATACCATAATGGAGCTGATCATCATGAATGGAAAGAGTGTGGGAACCATTTTGGCTGCCCATTGGTACAACCCTTCATAAGCGTACTGAAAAGTAGCAGTGGGCTTACTTAGTATGAGAATGATAAGAAGAAGATACGCTAACGTTTTAAACAGCATGTGCAACCTCCGAGCCCGCCGGAATCTGTGTCTGTTATATTTTATAAACAAACCGCACAATTTATGTGTCATGAATCATCAGACCTGTCACAAAAGGTGAGGCGGTTAGAGTGCCGCCGTATCGGGCAAAGGGGAGTTTTGTGTTTTGAGACTGGATAAATTTTTATGTGACATGCAGATCGGTACACGAAGCCAGGTTAAGGAAGCAATCCGAAAAAGTCTTGTTTCTGTCAATGGTGTGCCTGTCAAAAGTCCTGATATTAAAATAGATGAAAAAAAAGATATCGTAACTTATGCAGGAGAGGAGATCGCATATCAGAATTTATATTATTACATGCTCCACAAACCTGCGGGAGTCATCACTGCCACCAGGGATCATCATGAGCCTACCGTAATGGACCTGCTGACCGATGTCTGCGGAAAGGATCTTGCTCCTGTGGGACGGCTGGACAAAGACACAGAAGGTCTTTTGCTGATCACCAATGATGGGGAGCTTACCCATAAGCTGCTTTCCCCGAGGAAACATGTGGCAAAAACATACTATGTGGAATGTTCAGGAGTGCTTACTGCAGAAAAACAGAGGTTGTTGGAAAATGGAGTGGACATCGGTGACAGGGATCTTACCTGCCCGGCAAGCGTTCATATGATATCACAGTCAGATCATTCGTATGTTATGGAACTCACGATCACGGAAGGTCGTTTTCACCAAGTCAAAAGGATGGTTGAAGCTGTCGGTGGCTCTGTCACTTACTTAAAACGGCTTTCGATGGGAACATTGTCCTTGGATGACGGGCTGGCAAAAGGAGCCTATAGACCGCTTACGGCAAAAGAGATTTCGGACCTGAAACAGTCAACGAAGAGAGCATCTGCCCGATAGGATCATTCAGCGGCAGGCGTTAAAACTCAACTTAGGAGGGCAGGGAATTGTCACTTGAGAATGGTTTTCTTCCGATTACGATGGAAGAAGTGCTGGAGCTTGGAATAACACAATTAGATTTTATATATGTCACAGGAGATGCCTATGTGGATCACCCGTCTTTTGGACACGCGATCATCACCCGTCTCCTCTCTTCGCATGGTTATCATGTAGGTATCATCTCACAGCCGGACTGGAAAAATGATGAGAGCATCACGGTATTGGGAACACCCCGCCTTGGATTTCTGGTCTCTTCCGGAAACATGGATTCTATGGTAAATCATTACTATGTATCCAAAAAACATCGGGAGATGGATGCTTATACGCCTGGCGGCGCCGCATACAAAAGACCGGATCACGCCACGGTGGTATATAGCAATCTTATCCGCAAAAAGTACAAAAATGTTCCGATCATAATCGGTGGCATCGAGGCAAGCCTCCGTCGCATGGCACACTATGATTATTGGTCAGACTCTTTCAAGCGGTCGATCCTGCTCGATAGTCAGGCAGATATCATCTCTTATGGCATGGGCGAGAGATCGATCATAGAGCTCGCTGATGCGCTGAATAGCGGTATCTCTGTGAGAGACATTTCCTTTATAGCGGGCACTGTATATAAGACCAAAGATATCTCTGGTCTCTATGACTATGAGCTTCTCCCTTCCTATGATGACATGATGAAAGACAAGCTGTTGTATGCAAAAAGTTTTAAGATACAGCATGACAACACGGATCCTTTCAACGGCAAAAACCTGGTAGAACCATACCCGAACGGCATGTATGTTGTACAGAATATACCACAGAAACCACTCTCGACACAGGAGATGGACGACGTCTATGCACTTCCATACAGGAGAACATACTATCCTTCCTATGA
>CAJUQU010000342.1 GCA_910588595.1 uncultured Lachnospiraceae bacterium
AAGGCACACGAGATCAAGGAGAAGGATGACATTCCAAATGAAGTCAACATGCTGCTGAACGGTATTGCCGACGAGATAGCTTTCCAGCATAAAGAGCTGAGCAGGCAGATGCCAAATGTACCGAGTTTTAACATTGATTCACTGAAGAGCAAAATGGAGGGGCTGACATCAGGGAATGCGCCTGTTGTGGAGGAAAGATCACAGGAGGAGCGCGAGGAGGATATCCTGCGCGATATGGCTTCTCTGCGCGGCTCCATGGAACAGATCCTCAAATTTGCCGCGTTTAGTGATGCTGACAGCGAAACGCTCAAAACCAATGTGGATCATCTGGTGAATGCACCGGACAGGATGTCTGTCGAAGATGATATAAAGCGGGCGAAAAAGACGATCACGCCGCTCGTGTTCAAACTATATCTGAACTGTTACCGCAAGATCAAGGAGGGACTGCTCCATCCGCCCAAGGCAGTTGAGCTCTTTATGAATTACGGCATGTTGGATGAGCGGCTGCTCGACGAGGAGCATCTGCGGTTTTTGTGCAGTATCGAGCCGGAAGTCAATGAAGGACCGTGCAAGGTTGTCACGATGATGGAATGGCTTGACATGATCCATGACGGAAAGCGGGATCCGTCAAAGAGTGAGTTTGATGAGGATTATGTGGAAAACCTCAGGTCGCTCAAAAAGCAGGGCGAGATCACCGAGAAGGAGCAGAAAGCACTGCTTCTGGATATGGACAGACGTGTAGAATACGAAGTCATGAACATGCAGATGAGCAATTCGCGTACTTTATACGGGCAGCCGTCGTCCTACATGCCGATCCTATACAAGGAAGCGATCTTTGGGTATCTTGACAAGATCCTCGTCACCAGAAAGAAGATCAACGAGAGCGTGCAGCGCCTTGTGAAGATTGACTACTCCGTGTTTTACAGGGAAGTCATCTATTCCAATACGGAATTGAAGATCATCAATGAGACCGTGATGAAAAATGTATATCCGGATGTGATCTTGTTCCCGCTCTTTGGAACAAATGCGGCGATGTGGCAGGAGATCGGCAACAAGAACAAGGGGACGCCGGGACGGTTCTGTTTCCCGATCATGACAAGCGCCAACATTGACGATATGATGGTGAAGATGTTCGGGCGGTTCCGCTGGGAGCTCTGCCGCTGTATACAGGGAATGGCATGGAACGATGTCAAGGTGAAGTCACTCACCTCGGAATACATGGATTATATCCAGTTCTACAGAAAGAACAGGGATCTGTCGGATGAGGCGCGCGACAAAGTGAAGCTGCAGATCCAGAAATCAAGGAATAATTCAAGGGAGACATTCCTGATCGACTATGAGGCGTGGATCAAGAATGAGGCGAACGGCTCCATGAAGATGAATAAGGTGGCGAGAGAGCTTCTTGCGACATACTGTCCGTTTGAGAAGGAGATCCGAATGAAGCTGAATGCACAGAGACCGTACGAGGTGGCGCAGGCGCGGAGCTTCAGGAATGCGGTGAAGAAGAAACAGGAGCTTGAGCTGAAGATCAAGGCACTGCAGAAGGTGACGCCGCAGGTGCCTGACGAGATGATCAATACATACAAATTTTACGCGGAGATGTAGATATGTGCAGGGTGCACGTGTGCATAAAAAACGAGCAGGTTTTTCACCTGCTCATTTTTATGCACAGGGGTGCGTAGGGAAATTAGCAGCGCTGCTGCATGCACCCCCGCGCGCGAGTAGGGGAAAAGGTCATTCCTCTGCTCGATTCCTGCTCTGATTACATATGGCAAAAGGATCGCTGCGCTTACAGTTCTGTCCTGCAAGATTCGCGGTCCTCTGTCTGATCCTCGGAAGATTTCCCTGAATCGGGAAGAAGGATCGTCACGGTCTCGATCCGGTTGTTCTCAACTTTCTTGGCAGTCAGTGTGATGCCATCCTCAGTCACAACAGATTCCCCTTCTGTCGGGAAGCGGTCGAGCAGTTCGATCATGATACCGCCGATCGAATCGTAATCCTCAGAGTCGAATCTGGTCTCGAGGACATCGTTGATATCATCAAGCTTGAGGCTGCCGCCCACTTCGTATTCGTTGTCGCCGATCTGTTTAAAGAGTTCAGCCTCGTCAGCATCGTACTCATCACGGATCTCGCCGACGATCTCCTCTAGCAGATCCTCCACGGTGATCATGCCGACGGTCGCGCCGTACTCGCTCAGGACGAAGGCGACGTTGGTGGTCAGAAGACGCATCTCTAACAGGAGATCTGCCGTCTTTTTATATTCGTAAGTATAATATCCCTCGCGCAGGATGTCGTGTATCTTGAAAGTCTCCCTGTTCTCTACCAGAAGAAAATCTTTCACGATGACGATACCGATTATGTTGTCAACTTCGTTCTCGTAGACAGGGATGCGGGAATACATGGACTCCCGGAACAGCCCCAGCAGTTCCTCGTAGGTTGCATTGACATCGATTGAGGTCATGTCGATGCGGGGGATCATGATATCTTTTGCCACGGAATCGCCGAACTCAAATACATTGTAGATCAGTTTCTTCTCTTCCTGTTCGATCACGCCGTCCTCATGGCTCACGTCGACGTAGGTTTTCAGCTCGGTCTCTGTCATCATGACGCGCGATGACTGGTCGATATGAAGGATTCCAAGGAAAAAACCGGAGATCTTGTCGATGATAAAGATGACCGGAGTCAGCGCCTGCATCAGAAAATAGATCACTCTTGCATAGGCGAGGGACAGCTTCTCGTTGTTGCACATCGCCCATGTCTTCGGAACGATCTCACCGAATATGAGAATGACCAGAGTCAGTATGCCGGTGCCGATTCCCACAGCGGTATTTCCCCATATCCGTATGACCAGGGAAGTCATGAGGGAGGAGGCACTGATATTGACGACATTGTTGCCGATCAGTATCGCACTGATCAGTTTGCTTCTGCTGTCGAGGATCTTTTGAAGTGTGAGAACCCTTCCAGTGGGGTTTTCATCGACCATGGCACGCACCTTGACGTTGCTCAAGGTGGTGAGGGCAGTCTCTGCAGACGAGAAAAATGCTGACATAGCTACCAGAATCACGAGAATCACAAGTTGTATGACACCAGGGGTATCCAAAACAAAATCACTCCTTTTTTGAATTGCATCACTGCATAAATGAAAATGTATCAGCATAGATTATAACAGTGTTAAAGCAATAATACAAGATTATATTTGAAAAAATGGGAGGTAGTGTATCTTGAAAAGTGCATTCAGTACGGAGCGTCTGGTGGCACTCCTGAAATGTCTGATGGCGGCATACCTGATCACAGGAGTGCTGTTAATGTTTGTGGCGGGATTGCTGTACAAGTTTTCGATCGGGGAGAATATCGTGGATATCAGTATTATTGTGATATACTGTGTGTCTTCACTGCTGGCAGGACTCTTTTTCTCAAAGGGTGCGGCGAGCCACCGGTTTATCTGGGGTATGCTGGCAGGAGCAGCGTATTTTGTGATCATCTGTGCAGTGTCTGCTGTCGCAGATCCCAATTTTGTGCCGGTCAGCAATGCCTGCATCACGACACTTTTGATCTGTCTTGGCAGCGGAATGCTGGGAGGAATGCTGGGATAGTGCTCAATGACATATATCCGGTATTTGCAAATACTGGATATATAAAAACTTTGTAAAGAATCTTTCTTTTTTGTCGAAATATGTTATACTTTTCAGGTAGCGTTAAACAGAAGTATAACAGAGAGGATGAGGAGAAAGGCATTATGAGGAATACATTACATAAGAAAATGGCAGGTATCAAGGCACTTTTGCTGGCTGTGATCCTGCTTTGGGCGACATTGGTGCCACAGTTTGCAGTCCAGGCAGCACCGAATGAGGTGCCACAGGCGGCACTGGGGATCGATGTGTCGCGCTATCAGGGGGTGATCGACTGGAATCAGGTTGCAGCTTCCGGCGTACAGTTTGCGATGATCAGGGTTGGCTACCGCACGCAGTCCACAGGGATCCTGAACGAGGACCCTTATGCGAGATATAATCTGCAGGAGGCACAGAGGGTCGGACTCAAGGTCGGCGCGTATTTTTTCTCCGCTGCAGT
>CAJUQU010000343.1 GCA_910588595.1 uncultured Lachnospiraceae bacterium
TCCACGATATCCTGAACATACTTCTCCCGCACATCTTTTCTGAGCGCAATTTTTTCAACCAGATCATAATATGCCTCTGGTTCGAGATATTTCAATGAAAGATCATCAAGTTCGATCTTGATCTTAGAGATACCAAGCCGTTCTGCCAGCGGTGAATAGATATCCAGCGTCTCCCTCGCAATGCGCTTCTGGCTCTCCGGTGACTTGTATTTCAGCGTTCTCATGTTGTGGAGACGGTCGGCAAGCTTGATCAGGATCACCCTGATATCCTTTGCCATTGCAAGAAACATCTTTCTCAGATTTTCTGCCTGCAGCTCCTCACGGCTCGTCAGCCGGTCCGGCGTCGCATCTCCTGTATACTGCAGCTGTTCCAGTTTGGTAACACCGTCGACAAGCAGCTCCACATCGGGCCCGAACTGCTCCTTGAGCTCCTCATTGGTCATGATCGTATCTTCGACAACATCGTGCAACAGTCCCGCGATGATCGTCTCCTTATCAAGCTCCAGATCCGCAAGTATGATAGAAACGCACAGCGGATGGATAATATAGGGTTCACCTGATTTTCTCACCTGATCCTTGTGCGCCTCACATGCCGTCGCATACGCTTTGTCGATCATTGAAATATCGTCAGACGGATGGTATTTGTGCACACGCCGGATAAGCCCCTGATATAACTCATCGGGGCTCTGAAATTCCTTGATATATTCAATTTTTCGTTCATCAGTCTTTCTTGGTCTTACCTTACTTCCTTGTATGATCAGGGAATCTTCGTATTCGCCTGTCCTTGTCTGCTTCTCATCTGTCACTTCGCATCACCAGCCATATCCATATTATCATCAAATGAAATTCTCCGGTCCTATTTCCCCTCGTAGATGATCGCTGAGTCAAGCCTGTAACCTGCAATCCTGTCCCTGCCCTTCAATCCGGCAAGCTCCATCAAAACGACAATGCCTACAACTTCTCCACCAAGAGACTCGATCAGCTTGATCATCGCCTCTGTCGTTCCTCCTGTAGCGATCAGATCGTCTACCACAAGAACCTTCTGTCCTGGCTGGATAGAATCCTTGTGCATCTCTATGGTCGCCTTTCCGTACTCCAGATCATAATCGATAGAGACTGTCTCACGCGGAAGTTTTCCTTTCTTTCTGATCAGAACAAAAGGCTTATGATTATTATATGCGATCGGTGTTCCAAAAATAAATCCTCTGGACTCCGCCCCTACTACTACATCGTACTCCAGATCCCTTACCAGTTCCTGCATGGTATCGATGGCAAGGTGCAATCCTTCCGCATCCTGCAGAACACTTGTCACATCTCGAAATATAATGCCCGGCTCCGGAAAATCAGGTATTGCTTTTACGTATTCTTCCAATTTTTTCATTATGTATACTCCAATCTTTTTTATTATAAATTATTAATAAAGATTTTATTTTTCGAATATCACCATTATAGTATTAATTGTCTGTTTCGTCAATTATTTTTCGTTTGGCAGGAATGCATCTGAACTCCTTATCAAATATTTGTCCACTCTGCTTTTTCCCGCTGTTCAAGCATTTCATAGCTCACCCCGAGCGCACTGCATCTTTTTCGGATGGCCTCCTGCAATTGCTCTTCTGTAACCCAATTGACACCTGCCTCGTCGCGGCATCTGTCGATATACGTCCTGCACAGGGTTTTCTGATCATCCGTGCACTCTGAAAATTCGTATGTATGATATTTGTCCTCGCCGATCGTGTAGACCGACACATTCAATGGCACGTCCCCATTCTCTCCAAAAACTTCATGGTAGAGCGCCTCATCGACATAACTCGTCCACCAGCCGCTCAAAATCTCCGCTTCGTAAATGTACGTCTCTATTCCGTTTGAAAGGATCGCTGACAAACCCGAATAGTGATCGCCGGCTCCGCTGGATCCACCGGTGGAACACAGACCATTGCGGTACTGTTCCGTATAGCTGCGCGCCCAGCACTCATACCAGGATGTCAGATACAGCTGCCCCTTATCCTCCGAGATCACATAGACTGCAAAACTGTCGTCATCCGGCGCGTAGAGATTTAACCCGACAAATTTGACCAGAAGATTTCTGGAATCGCTGTCCAGACAGCCTGTGTACGTATACTGTGCCTGGTCGTATGTTGTCTTTTCCATATATTCAGGATCAAAATGGCTTTGGTCGACAAACTTACCAAGCTCCGCAAACGTATAAGAACTTCCTCTTTCCAGATTGTAGACGGCATACTCATTCTGCGGAAAATCATTTCCGACAATTGCGGGGACTTCATTATTCAAAAATCTTGTGTACAGATCCCGTGTATCTTCACTCCCCTGGACGTTCTTACTGTCCGCATCGCTCTGCACACCAGGATCATTCTGAGTGCTGTCACTGCCGTCTAATGCCGGGCTCTTTACCTCCGGCTCCTGATACGCAGCTGTCTCTCCTGACTGTGCTGTCCCGACAGCTGATTCTTCCCGTTTTCCGCTTGTTTCTTCCTCATGGGCACTCCCGCCTAAATCGATCGAGTACACCTCTGGTTCTTCCTGCCCGCCTGTCCTTTGACCTGCGCAGCCTGTCACCATCATTCCCACACACAACAAAACCAACAATTCCCTTTTCATAATTACCTCCCCCGATTACCACATATTTCTACTCATACCTTTACACATGCTCTGATGTACCTAAACTGTCTGTTTAACATCTCCACATCAACCACTCCTCCGCCATGACATGCTGTCGCCTCCACCGTAAACATACCGTCATAACCGGTCTTGCCTATGAACTCAAAAAAGCGGGCAAAATCAATGTTCCCTTTTCCGATCGGAAGAGAGCGGAGATTCTCCCAATCCATATACCCGCCTGCGTAATCGTTTACATGATAATGGCGGATATGCCCCTCCTGCCACAGCCATCGATATCTGGTTTCATACAGCAAGTCCAGCTGTCCGTGAAACGCCGCCATCTTGGTATCAAACACAAATTTGATGTCAGGATATCGCTCTCTGAGTTCACACAAATGTTTCATCGGATCCTCGACACTGCAGACTACATTCTCCACAAGCAGATCGATCCCGTACTGGCACGCTATACCGCCCAATTGCTCATACCCCGCCAGATTGTTTTGAAAATTCGAATCCGAAGTGCGCCCATCCCACAGATGGATCGCCATCTTTCCAGCGCCGATACTCTTTGCCAGATCACAGTTGATCTCAAACTTTTTATACGCGTCAGTCCATTCCGCTTTTCCGCCCTTACTGATATTTTCCCCTATGCTCTTTTCGCAGTGGATGACAGGTATATAGAGGTCGGACTCCCGCAGATACTGCTTTAGAGCCTCGATCTCATCGTAGTAGGGCGCATCCATCATAAATTCGAAACCATCACAGTCCAGCTGCCTTGAAAGTGGTCCTAACATTCGATAATCTCCGCCGTATTCGAGCAGCGCTCCGGTGGAACACAATACCTTACATAAATCCATTCTCATATAAATCCTCTTACGAGCCGATATTCTTCAACGCCCGCCTGTTCCCAAATATCTTTTATTGTCCTGTCATGTTTTAAACTTATTTACTTTTCAAAATCTCATCTAATGTTCTTGGCATAAAACCGATAATATCTACTCCCACATTGTAAGCATTTTTCACTTTGGAAATATATTGATTCGTTTCATTATCAAAACTGTTATGGATATGCCCATAAAAGTGTAAGACATTTCTGTAATAGCCATTCCACTCAACCATTGGATAATGACAACAAACAATCTGCGTCCCGTTATCATTGACCATTTTTATATCAACAATTTCTACAAAATACTCTTTACAAGCAGGATTTTTCAGCAGCTTCTCATCATGATTCCCTACAATTAAATGCTTTTTCCCATTAAGCTGTTTAAGATACGAAATCGGATCTTCACATTTATATGAAAAATCTCCTAAAATATACACATCGTCATTATCTGATACCCTGCTATTCCAATTACGAATAATAGTCTTATCCATTTCTTCTATGGTAGTAAATGGTCTATTTGACATTCTACGAATATTATTATGACCTAAGTGCAAATCTGCTA
>CAJUQU010000344.1 GCA_910588595.1 uncultured Lachnospiraceae bacterium
ACTCTTTCCCTACACGACGCTCTTCCGATCTGAATATCCACAATATTCGCGGCCTGAAGTATGGCATGAGAAGAAGGTGCCGGATGTACTGTTGAGCGGCCACCATGCGAATATCGAAAAATGGCGGCTGGAGCAGTCTCTGCAAAGGACAAGGGAGAGAAGACCGGACATGTACGAGGCGTATATGGCAGCCCATACACCTATGCCGCCGGAGGGCAGAAACCGCGGCTGATCTGTGTGGCAGTGCTTTTCAGGTTTTTGAAAAAATACTTGCATTTGTATGAAGATTGTGGTAAATTATTAATGTTGCGAATAAAGAGATGGTCCGCTGGTACGAGTCATGGTAAGGAACAATTCCTTAATATAGATGATGTGGAAGTATTAAGAACGTCGAAGAAATAAGGAGGCAGATCAAATGAATGAGATTATCAGGGAAATCGAGAAAGAACAGTTAAAGGAGAAAGTTGACAGCTTTAGGGTTGGCGATACAGTGCGCGTGCATGGCAAGATCAAGGAAGGAAACCGTGAGAGGATCCAGATCTTTGAGGGAACAGTGTTAAAGATCCAGGGCGGCAGCAACAGAGAGACCTTTACAGTGAGAAAGATCTCGAATGGTGTTGGTGTGGAGAGGACATGGCCTATGCATTCTCCTAATGTGGAAAAAGTAGAGATCGTGAGAGCAGGTAAGGTTAGACGTGCGAAGTTGAACTACTTAAGAGACCGCGTTGGTAAGAAGGCTAAGGTTAAAGAACTGGTTAAATAATTGGTTTGCATGGCGGAGCTTGGTGACGGGCTCCGTTTTTTATGTGCAGGGGTGCGTAGGGAAATTAGCAGTTCTGCTGCACGCACCCCGCGCGCGAGTAGGGGAGCAGGTCATTCCCCGACTCGATTTTTACTTTATATTGATTTTAACTCGGTACTTGAAATCGTACTATGGATTGAGTATAATTAATTGTGTATCTAAAGATTGTTTGCTTCTGGAAGGACATAGTGGATGGCTAGAAGAAAGGGATTGACTTTTTACCAGAAAAAGAAAAAACTGAATATTATCGTGGTCAAAGAAATTTTCAGCTGGATCTTCTGGATATTTGCCTCCATGCTGCTTGCAGTCGTAATTGTATTCTGTATCGGAATGAAGACGAGTGTGATCGGTCCGTCGATGGAACCGAGTCTGTATAATGGGCAGAGTATCTTTCTGAACAGACTGATCTACAAGGTGGCATCGCCGAGGGAGGGGGATGTGATCGTGTTTCTCCCAAACGGAAATGAGAAGTCGCACTATTACGTAAAGCGGGTGGTTGGTGTGCCTGGAGATACACTGTACATAAAAAATGGTCTGTTGTATGTAAATGATGAGGTTGTTGAGAAATATTTTAATGACCGGATCGCGGAACCGGGACTTTTGGAAAGCGAAGTCACACTTGAGGAAGATGAGTATTTCGTGATCGGTGATAACTGCAATAACAGCGAGGACAGCCGCTCTGCCAATATCGGCACTGTCAAAAAGAGTTATATCATAGGAAAGGCATGGATGAAGCTTGCAGCGGGTGACAGCGAGTTGGGATTGATAGAGTAATGATACTGTTCATACATCAATGAACGCAGTGAACATAGGATCGGAACAATAAACAGAAAGGCATGAAGCATATATGGCAAATTATCAATGGTATCCGGGGCATATGACAAAAGCAAAGCGGATGATGCAGGAGGATATCAAACTCATCGATCTGGTGATCGAACTGGTGGATGCGAGGATTCCCCTCAGCAGCAGAAATCCGGATATCGATGAATTGGGAAAAAATAAATCAAGGATCGTTTTACTAAATAAATCAGATCTGGCAGATGCCAAGAAGAACAAACTGTGGATGGAATATTTTGCGAAGAAGGGCTTTCATGTGCTGGAGATCAATGCCAAGACAGGTTCTGGGGTGAGATCGATCCAGGGTGTCGTGCAGGAGGCGTGTAAGGAGAAGATCGAGCGTGACAGGCGCAGGGGGATTCTTAACAGACCTGTGCGGGCTATGGTTGTCGGGATCCCCAATGTCGGAAAGTCCACCTTCATCAATTCGTTTGCGGGAAGGGCATGTGCAAAGACCGGAAACAAGCCAGGTGTGACGAAAGGAAAACAGTGGATCCGGTTGAATAAAGGATTGGAGCTGTTAGATACACCAGGCATTCTCTGGCCCAAATTTGAGGATCAGACTGTGGGGCTGCACCTGGCAATGATCGGATCTATCAATGATGAGATCGTGCACTTGGATGAGCTCGCATATGATCTGATCAATTTTCTGCGCGGAGAGTACCCGGGGGCCCTGGAAGAAAGATATGACATAGAGATTCCAAACGAACAGGATGCTTATGATACGATCAGGGCGGTCTGTATCAGCAGGAAATGCTATTTAAAAGGTGAGGAGCTGGACATTATGAAAGCGTCTTCGATGATCGTGGATGATTTCAGAAGTGGGAAAATAGGAAAGATTACATTGGAGATGCCGGGAGAATGATGGAAACAGAAATCGTAGAAACAGGGGAAAATAAGATGAAAAATGTTTTGAAGGAAATATTGAGCATCAGTATCTATCTGCTGCTGGTATTTTGTGCTGCATATCTGATCGTTACATATGTGGGGCAGCGAACACAGGTGAGCGGAAGCAGCATGGAGACGACCTTGAGCGACGGGGATCATTTGATCGTTGACAAGATATCGTATCGCTTCGAGGATCCGGAGCGGTTTGACATTATCGTATTCCCCTTTCAATATGATACAGATACATATTATATCAAACGGATCATAGGTATGCCGGGGGAGACTGTGCAGATCGATGACAGTGGAACGATTTACATAGACGGTGAGGTCTTAGAGGAAATCTACGGACGGGAAGTCATTCAAAATCCGGGACGGGCAAGTGATCCGATACTGCTCGGGGACGATGAATATTTTGTGATGGGGGACAATAGAAACAACAGTTCCGACAGCAGGGATCCCTCGGTTGGCAACATTCATCGCAGGGATATTATCGGCAGAGCGTTCGTCAGAATATGGCCGATATCAAAATTTGGGATATTGAAACATCAGTGACAAACTGTTGTTTGGATAGATGATTCGTGATAAGGTGTTAAAAGTACCGCATGGAAAGGACATGGGATCTGGGGTGGAAAAGAAAATAGGGGAGATCAAAAATGAATTAAAGGCAGCGTGCGAAAGTGAGCTGCCTGTTTTTGTTAAAATGTATGAGAGCGATGGAAGAAGTGGTGTGCAGGCGCTTGTGGCAAAGGCGAGGAAAGCGATAGATGCGCTTGGAAAGGAACGGCAGCGCACGGAACGCATGAAAAAGTACGAAAAAGAATATGCTTCCTATGAATATATCTGTGGGATCGACGAGGTTGGCAGGGGACCGCTCGCAGGACCTGTGGTGGCAGGTGCTGTTATATTGCCAAAGGATTGCCAGATCCTGTATCTCAATGATTCCAAGCAGCTGAGCGAGAAGAAGCGGGAAGAGCTGTATGAGGTGATCATGAGAGAGGCGGTGGCTGTGGGAATCGGATATGCATCGCATGAGAGGATCGACGAGATCAACATTCTGCAGGCTACCTATGAGGCAATGCGCCAGGCGATCGGCAATCTAAGTGTACAGCCGGATCTGCTGTTAAATGATGCCGTTACGATTCCGGGAGTGGATATCAGGCAGATTCCGATCATCAAAGGAGATGCCAGCAGTGTATCGATCGCTGCTGCAAGCATCGTCGCCAAGGTGACAAGAGACCGTCTGATGGTGGAATATGATCAAATGTATCCGAAGTATCATTTTGCAGACAATAAAGGTTATGGCGCGGCAGCGCATCTAGAGGCGCTGAAAAAATACGGTGCGACACCGATCCACAGAAAGAGCTTTATTAAAAATTTTGTTGAGGAATCATCGGGGACAGACTAGCTTGGAGGGAAGCTTATGGATAGCTTTTTATCAGGATATTCACATAATTATGAAGGAACACAGGTCGGACAGGGGTATACAGCAAATGTGAGTGGAACGGGGAGCACAGGTTCTGCCAGTGCACAGGG
>CAJUQU010000345.1 GCA_910588595.1 uncultured Lachnospiraceae bacterium
CGATATCTGCTGCACCGTATTCTACATAAGTTGGGACATCGGGACCTTTCGCAAGGAAAAAACGAAGCTTGAGTTCTTCGTTGACAAAGATCAATTTTCGGGAGTCCTTGTCCTTCATTTCATCGCAGGTAATGCCTATTTTTTCAAGGAGCTGCAGGGTTTTGTTTGCAAGTCGCCCCTTACCGAGCGCAAAGGTAAGGTACCGCATCTCTTGTGTCTGTCTGTCCATTTCCAATACCTTCCTTTCTATATAGATATCACTTTCAAAAAATTATTGTCATCAGCATATTTCCTGTACTGCTCTTCTGGATGTTCCTGTCGCATCAATACGGTGGAATACCCCTGTTCCCGATATTCCTTCGCTCTAGCCACTGCATTGCCGAAATCTGCTGTATATAACAGCAGAAGATTTTTATTTTCAGGCTCAGGACATATTTTTTGTCTGGTGAGCGCTGTCACAAGGTCATCGATCATGACAACAAATCCGGTTGCGGGTGCAGGTTTTCCAAACTTCTCTAAAAGATTATCATATCTGCCGCCTTTCGCGATCGCACTGCCTGCCTGATAGGTATATGCGTTAAAGATCACGCCTGTATAATAATTGTACTTGCTGACCATAGCGAGGTCAAAGGATATGTACTGATCCACACCATAGATCTTCAACAATTCATAAACCTGTCTTAGGCGTTCGACAGCTTTCCTAGACTGTGGATTGTCCGCAGTCTCCTGTGCCTTATCCAATATTTCGCAGGAGCCAAATAAACTGTTTACTCCAAGAAGCACCTCAATGGATCGTTCTGGTATCTTTTTATCCAGTAAAAGCTCCTGCGCGCCAAACTCATTTCTATTTGATATAAATTCGCGCAGTGAGAACTCTGTCTCCTCATCGAGCTGTGCATGGGCACACAGTCCCTTAAAATAATCGATCTGTCCTACGGACACTTGAAATTCCCGTAATCCGGAATTGAGCAGTGATTCGACCAGCATGGCGATCATCTCCGCGTCTGCCTCCGGTGATGCGTCACCGAGCAGCTCTGCGCCCATCTGTGTCGTCTCTTTCAATTTCCCCTGCAGATCGGTCGTGTTGATAAAATTGTTTCCCTGATAACAGAATCTCAGCGGAATACTTTCTTCCATAAAATATTTGGCTGCACACCTGGCTATGGAGGGAGTAAAATCCGGTCTTAGTACCAGCGTATTCCCTTCCTTGTCAAAAAATTTGTACAGCTCTTTGGAAGGTGTCGTCCCGATCTCACGGCTGAAGACATCAAAAAACTCAAAAGTCGGTGTCTGGATATCCTGGTAGCCATAGCTGTGAAGCTTGTCGCCAAACAGCTTCTGGATATTTTGCTTGTTGACATATTCTTTTCCATATATATCGCGCACTCCCTCAGGCGTATGTACAAGTCGCTTTCCCATATAATCATCCGTATCCTTTCTGGTATTTTACTTTATCGCACTAACGCGCTGCCCTGCTAACGAATTAGCACAGTGCATTAAGCGAAGTATACACTTTTTTGTCTGTCCTGTCAACTATTATCATTTTCCCGCTCATTTAAGTCACGCTGTATCATATCCAGGTATGGAACGATCTGCCCTCCTTTATGTTTCATAAAGTATCTGTCGTTCAATTCCTCAAACCGAAAACTCTTCCTGCCGCCATTTTCCATTCTGTCCCAAAAAATATTTAATTCGCGGATGCTCATATAGTACATGACATCGCGTGCCGTGAAATAGATCAGAAAAAAGGCAATGCCGTTTTGTCTGTCAAAATCCCTCATAAACTGAACCTGATGCGAGTGGATCTTCTGGAGAGTGAACAGATCGACCGCACACTCCTTGGCATCGAAACAGACAGGAATTCCCTGGACGACGCCGATGTAGTCAACTGTACTCTTCTGGTCAAAATATGCTAGCGTAATATGCCGGGTCTCCTTATCGATCGTGATCGGGGTGATCGGGGTTGGAACCTTTTGGATCAAGGCAAGTCCGCTATCACGATACTTTTCGTTTGTCATGTTGATCATTTCCTCCAAAAGGGAACCGCGAAGTCCTCTGGAATTCCAAGTTGGCATACTATCCGCTCCTTATCGCATCAATTTTTCAAATATCGCAGGCGTTGGACATTCCACTACTCTGCCCGATGTTTCAGGGAACTCCTGCCCCGGAGGAAAGACCAGCTTATGTGCATGGAGCAGCTGACAGTGGACACCTTTTTTTCTGTACATCTGGTTCGTCGCAGCATCGCCGTATTTGGCGTCACCAATGATCGGATACCCCAATGCCGACAGCTGGGCACGGATCTGATGTGTCTTTCCAGTAAAAAGCTGTACTTCCAACAAGGTTATGTTGTTGGCTGTGCGAACTGACCGGAAAGCTGTGTCGATATACGCGGAATCTCTCTTGAGCGAAACAGGAACGTCAGTTTTGCTGTGGTAGACGATTACTTTATTTTGCTGAGTGTCTTTATGCAGATAACCTGTCACATGCTCTTTGATCATCAGTTCGCCGCAAACAAGACAATAATAATATTTTTCGAGGGATTTATCCCTGATAATACGGCTCAGATACTGGCTTCCTGCAAGTGTTTTCCCACATGCCACCATTCCGGAAGTATTCCGGTCAAGCCTGTTGCAGACAGATGGCTTGAAAGTAGCCAGCGAATCAGCTGAAATCAGCTGCCTTGAAAGCAGATATCCGATCAGCCATTCATTGACACTGATATCTTCTGGTGACGATTTTTGAGACAATATACCAGACGGCTTATCAACGATCAGGATATTGTCGTCTTCATACAAAATATGTAGATCCTTCAATTTCTGATAAGTATGCATGTATTGCGACAGGTCAGCATCGTCCCTGTCTGGTTTCTGGCTGAATTTGTCAAAAGTTTCATCTGAAAAGAAAAAGCGCACTTCGTCGTTAAGACACAATTTTTCCTTTCCATCAGCCTTTTTTCCGTTTAGGACGATATTCTTTTTCCGCAGCATTTTGTATATAAAACTGTCCGGTGCATTTCTCAACAGCTTTTTTAAATATTTGTCAAATCGCTGCCCTGCCTCATTCGCAGAAATTTTTGTCAAGATCATATCAATACCTACAAAGAAATATCACATAAAAGTGTGAGTATCTCTGTTTCCTTCCTGCCATGTTCCAGTGCCTGCAATTGGACTAACCGCTCTACAAAACGTGCCTTTTCATGAAAAATCTTGATCGTCACACTCTTGATACTGTTTTGCTTCAAGATTGCCTGAATATGCTCCTCGCAGGCAGCCGCATCACAGTTTGCAAATTCCGTATAGCCAATCAGGTTATTGCCGCGCACAGCAAAACAGTTGACAGGGAAGTTGATGCGGTATGAAGTCAGATACATACTGTAGACAACCGCGACATCACCTGCGTGTTCGGCTATCTCCTGACAGGCTGTTTGGCTAAACTTAGGGATCTTAAAATACATGACGACGGACACAAGGCTTTTGCTTGACGGCAGCAGTCCTAACACGGCAACGATCGTCAGGAGATTATCCTTTTTACCTGTAGAAAGATACCCCAATAAAAACACTGCAGCCGATATCAGAAAATATGCTGCTGTGCGGATCATCACTCTTTTTCGTTCATAAGGCGGGTAGTCAAACTCTCCTTTTTTCAGCCTTTGTATACTCATCTACTGTCTCCTGGTTTTATTTTTGATCATAACAAATGTTTACAGTATCTGTTTCGATACTGATCATTTGAGAAAACGCATCAGCTCTAGAGCAGCCCTGTGCGGAAGCACCTTGGCAGCGATATCAAAACTCTTGATCCATGCGCTGTAGACCGATCTCTCATGTTTGTGATAGGAGTCTGCTATTGCCCTTTCCACCACCTGGTCTGCACGGACAAGCGTCAGTTTTTTTACTGCAAGCGTACTCCCTGTTTTCTCTGCGATGTCAAAGAAAGGAGTGTCTACTGGTCCGGGACACACTGCTGTCACATATATCTTTTTGGGGCGCAGCTCCTGGTTCAATGCTCTGGAAAAGCTGTACGCCGCGACGAAATCCTATGTGTACAGCTTTTCCAG
>CAJUQU010000346.1:0-397 GCA_910588595.1 uncultured Lachnospiraceae bacterium
GATCTCGACCGCCGTGAACAGACCGCTCGCAATGCTGAAACCGATCCCGTAATTCTTCTGCACATTTGTGAGCGCGATACCGAGCACCGCACAGTTGGTCGTGATCAGCGGAAGATACACGCCCAGCGCCTGATAGAGCGATGTCACGTACTTTTTCAGAAACATTTCCACGAACTGCACCAGGGCTGCGATGACTAATATAAATACGATCGTCTGCAGATACGTGATGTCAAACCGCTCCAAGACCGCCTTGTAGATGACAGCCGCCACACCGGACGCGATCGTGATGACGAAAATGACCGCGCCGCCCATGCCGAGCGCTGTGTCGACCTTCCTGGAAACGCCAAGGAACGGGCAGAGATCGGAAGAGCACACGTCTGAACTCCAGTCACTGACA
>CAJUQU010000346.1:407-4019 GCA_910588595.1 uncultured Lachnospiraceae bacterium
GCCAAGGAACGGGCAGAGCCCCAGAAACTGGCTCAGCACGACATTGCTCACAAGCGAGGAGCTGATCATCAATATCAATAAATCCTTTACTACGTCAAGCATCTTTCTTTCCTTTCTGCGCATTTCCCTCTGCGCATATATTCTTCTCCTACTCCTTTTTCGCGTCCGCCACGGAACCCGGCTTCCCGTCCACATCGACAAAGCGGTGCGCGCAGCCGCCGTCGGAGCAGCTTGCACAGTCCGAACTGCAGCCTGACTGGATCCTGTCCGCGTTCTGCCCCTTTTCCTGCATCTTTCTCTTGACGCGGTTCTGCAGCGCCGTGAGAGCGGCTAGCACGAAGAACGCGCCCGGCGCAAGCACAAAGATACTGATCGGAACATACTCGATCGGCTCCTGGCGTCCAATCATGGAAGAGATGCCGCCAAGCACCTTGTTGATCACCGGTACGCCAAAGAACTCTCCTGCCCCCAAAAGCTCTCTCACCGCGCCGATCGCCGTGAGTGCGACCGTAAAGCCAAGCCCCATTCCCAGACCGTCAAATATGGACGGGATGACCGGATTTTTGGAGGCGAAGGACTCCGCACGCCCAAGGATGATACAGTTCACAACGATCAGCGGAATATACAGCCCGAGCGCCGCGTACAGACTCGGTATGAATCCCTCGAGCAGCAGCTCCACCATGGTCACAAAGGAAGCCACGATCACGATGAACGCCGGGATCCGCACGCGGTTTGGGATAATATGACGCAGCAGGGATATGATGGCGTTGCTGAGCACCAGCACTGCCGTCGTCGTCAGCCCCATACCAAGCCCGTTGACGGCTGATGTCGTCACCGCGAGCGTCGGACACATGCCGAGCGCCAGCACAAAAGTAGGATTTTCTTTCACGAGTCCATTGAAGAACACTTCCATGGAACCCTGCCTCGCCTCACTGTTGATCTCACTCATTGACAGCACCTCCTTCGGTTCCTGCAAGCTCACTCCTGAAAAACAGCAGACCGCCGTTTACCCCGTTGACGACTGCATTCGATGTGATCGTCGCACCGCTGATCACGTCGATCTCACTGTCGCTTGTCGAACCTGATTTTGTGTATGTGAAACTTTCCACTTTTTTGTCTGCAAACTGCGGAACGAGCACGTCGCCCGCTTTCATGCCCAGACCAGCCGTCTCCTTTATGCTCAGGAGCGATATGCCGTTGAGCGTCCCGTCCAGCCTCACACCCATAGAAAACTGGATGTCGCCGCCGTAGCCCTCATGATCCGTAACCGTGATCACATATCCCAGCAGCTGACCGGAGCCGTCGAGCGCCCGCATCACCTCGTCAATATCCACATTGGAATCCTGTCCCGCCACAAAGTACGCCGCAGGACCATCCTCCGACACCACAGCCTCAAAGGAGTCCGCATCTGCAAATACATTCTTGCACGCCTCCGCCTTCGCTTTTGCCTTCTGCTGTCTGATCGGTTCCTTCGTGACATCGTGCACAAATCCCAGCAGCAGCCCCGCCACGAGTGTTATCGCAAAGAGGATCAGCGCGTCCTTGATCATTGATTTCTTCTCGTTATCCATATCATGCCGCCTCCTTCTTTGACTTCTTTTTTCCGAAAGCCGTAGGCTTCGTGACTTTTTCGATCAAAGGCACCAGCAGATTTCCGATGATGATCGCGTAGGACACACCCTCCGCAGATGGCCCGAAAATCCTGAAAATGCCTGTCATGATACCCAGAAAGATGCCAAACACATACTGCCCGTTTTTCGTGATCGGTCTGGTGACATAGTCCGTCGCCATGAAAAATGCGCCGAGCATCAGTCCGCCGCCCGCAAGCTGCGACAGGGTATAATTCATATCCAGCCCATGCCCGCCAAACAGCAGGATAAACACGACAAAACTGAGTATATAAGATCCTGGCACACGAAGATCGATCACCTTCATCACCAGTAAAAACACCGCGCCGACCAGCAATGCAATCATACTGGTCTCACCGATCGTACCCGCAGTACGCCCTATGACCATATCCAAAAGCGCCGGCGCCTCCTCCCCCGCTTTGATTGCCGCAAGCGGTGTTGCACCTGTATACGCATCACAGTCAAAATTCGTCATGATGGATGTGAATGAGATGAGCAGAAAACATCTCGCTCCAAGCGCCGGATTCATAAAATTCTGTCCCAGTCCCCCAAACAGCATTTTCACCACTATGATCGCGAAGACGCCGCCGATCACGCCGATCCACAGCGGTGCCCTGGGCGGAAGGTTGAGCGCCAGAAGCAGACCGGTGACGACTGCGGAGAAATCTCCGATCGAAACCTTCTTTTTCATGCACCTGTCATATATGTACTCTGTCAGGACTGTCGTCGCCACTGTGACCAGCACCAGCAGCATCGCGTACAGCCCGAAATGAAATACCCCGAACACCGTCGCCGGAAGCAGGGCGATCACCACATACTGCATGATGCGTGATGTCGTATCCTTTGACCGTATATGCGGGTTTGATGATACCTTTAACATACTTTTTCTCCTTTTCGCTACCCTTTTTTCTTCTTTCCAAGTAATGTCTTGCGCATGGACTTGATGGACTGCGTCAGCTGGCGCTTTGCCGGACAGACAAAGCTGCAGCACCCGCACTCACAGCACTCCATCCCGTCGTTTGCCAGAAACGCCTCCTCGTCGCCGTGCTCTGCCAGGACGGCAAGCTTCCTCGGAACGATCCTCCCCGGACACGCGTCGACACAGCGCCCGCAGTTGATACAGGGACTCGGCGCGAGCGCCGAAACCTCATCCTTCGTCAGGCACAAGAGCGCGGACGCCGTTTTTGTCGTGGGCACATTCAGGTCAAACAGGGCAAATCCCATCATCGGACCGCCTGACACCACCTTCTCCGGCTCCGTCTTGAAACCGCCTGCCTCCTCGATCAGATCATGGTAATTCATGCCGATCCGGACATAAAAATTGCGCGGATCATTGACCGCATCCCCTGTGACTGTGACGATCCTGTTCATCAGCGGCTTTCCCTCCGCGACAGCGTGATATACCGCCACGATCGTATCTACATTGTCCACCACACAGCCTGCGTCTGCCGGGAGCATCGAGGAGTTGATCTCCCTGTCCGTCGTCGCGTAGATCAGCTGTCGCTCCGCGCCCTGCGGATATTTCGTCCTGAGTGCCATGACCGTTATCCTGCTCTCCTGCGCTGTCAGCCGCGTGAGCAGCTCGATGCAGTCCTGCTTGTTGTCCTCCACTGCCAGAATACCCTGCGCATTGTCAAACAGGCGGAGGATGATCTTCAAGCCGTCGATCAGTTTCTGCGGCTCCTCCAGCATCCTGCGGTAATCCGAGGTCAGATACGGCTCGCACTCCGCACAGTTTGCGATCACATACTCGATCTTGTCCGGTTCCCTGGGGGAGAGTTTCACATGTGTCGGAAAGCCTGCGCCCCCCATACCAACGATGCCGGCCTCCCTGATCAGGTCTATGATCTCTTTCTTGCTCAGTTTTTCGGGATCATGTGGCGTATATTCGACTTCCTCAAAGAGTCCGTCATTGTCGATGATAACGGCGTTGACCATATCCCCCGTGACGACACGCCGGGGCTCTGTAGCCTTCACCGTACCA
>CAJUQU010000347.1 GCA_910588595.1 uncultured Lachnospiraceae bacterium
TTTATCCATTATATTTTCCTTTCATGTTTCAAAGTTTCAGTGCGCTTTTTTGAGCAGCGATTCTTTGGCAAACATTTTGCGCTGTGATCTGTATTGATTATAAATCTTTGGTTTTGATTTGTCCATAATTTTCCTGACGGTTTTGCGTGATCGATAGAAAAACTTTGGAGTGTGAATATGCTATAGTCATATCTGTCCCCTCCCCAACATACATTTAATTATTAGTATGTAGTTCAATATATGCCGGGGAGGTCTTTTTATATGGAGCTTTTAAAGAAAAATATCCATACAGAGCGGATAAAGTCCAAAGCGCTTTTGCAGATACCGCTGGAGGCGGATATCAATGTATCCGACACGAAACCAGATGTGGCAAAAGTAATCTATGACTGTGGTACGATCAAGGTAGATGAAATCAAAACGGGCATGAACAAGATCTGGGTAAAGGGAAAGCTGTGTTATCAGATCCTATACCAGACAGACAGCACTTTATCTGCTGACAAAGATAATACGCTCGAGGGCATGGATGGTGATATTCCGTTTATGGAGGAGATCTATCTCGACAAGCTTGAGGGTACAGACAGGGTGGTCTGCAAAACGAATCTGGATGATATGCGTATACACATCATCAATTCGAGAAAACTCAGCATCCAGTCCGTGATCTCGCTGGAACCCAGGGTGGAAGAGAGTATACAAGAGGAATTGTGCGTAGAACTCGACAATACTGGAGAGACGGATCAAAAGCTTGAATATCGCAAGAAGAGCCTGGATTATCTCGAGACAATCGTGAAAAAAAGAGATCTGCTGCGCATTCATGAGGAGACGCGTCTGCCCGCTGGTATGCCCGATATCGGAGCTGCTCTGTGGAAAAATGCGGTGATCAGCAGTATTAATTTTCGTCCAATGGATGAAAAGCTGGGGATCACAGGCGAACTTAGTGTATTCATCGTCTATCGGGAAGACATCTCTGACAGGATTAACTGGTATGAGACGGTCATCCCATTTAGCGGAAGTGTGGAGTGTCAGAACAGCAGGGAAGGCATGATCGCAGATGTGATGTACGATATCGGACATGAAGAGATTGCGATCAGGGAGGATTCTGACGGGGAGTTCCGCGTGATCGGCGTTGAGACAACAGTCGAGCTCGAGATCAAACTTTATGAGAAGGAGAGCACCTCGATCGTGGCGGATGTGTACGGGGTGAGCTGCGAGGTGCAGGCGGGGATCGACAGCAGGCAGTTCCGCAATCTGTGCATGGAGCTTGATATCGAAGAAAAACTTACCCGCAGCATCAAGCTGGAGGATGCAGATCCCAAGATCCTGCAGGTGTGCCACAGTGATGCCCGGGCGAAACTTGCCGAAACGACATGGAAGGATGGTCAGTTAAGGCTCAATGGTGAGATCGAACTTCAGGTGCTCTATGCATCCAACGAAAATGGCGCCAGCCTCTGTCCGGTGAGAAGTACGGTTCCATTTGAGATCGTGAGGGATATTCCTGACGGAAATGAGGCGCAGCTTGAACAGTATTCCCTGTCTATCTGGATCCCACAACAGACAGTGAGTATCAAGGACAGTGCGCAGCTTGAGTGGAGAGGCAGTATCAATGCCAGATTGATGATATATGATACAAAAAGCGAGGATATCCTGACAGAGTTATCGATCGAGCCGATCAATGCGGATGTTCTCGAGAAACTTCCGGGATTTGCGATCTATTATGTGAAACCAGGCGACTCGCTCTGGCAGATTGGCAAAAAATACTATGTCAGTGTAGGGCGGATTAAAGAAATGAACAATCTGACAGAAGATGAGATCAAGGCAGGTGACAAGATTCTCATAGTAAAATAGGTCAGCTTACGCTGACCTGTTTTATTTGACTTATGAAACTTATTTTGCAACAACAGTGCCATCTTCCGTTGTAGTAACGGTATCTTTCTCAGGCGTGTTGTCCTCTGTCTTTGGATTCATCAGTTTATCAAACTTCTCGAGAACGGCATCGTAAGTTTTATTGGAGATCTCAGGGAGTTTGCCGCCCCATGTCTTTTCAGCCTTCTCATATCCTTTCAGGAAAGCATCACGCATCTTCTCGAGCTGCTTGGAATCATTTCCTGCGAGAGCTGTTGCGAAGGAAACGATGCGGTCCGAAGTCTGCTTCACGCCCCAGTAGCCATCCTCAGAGATCGCTTCCTGAGCCTTTTTCTGTGTCTCGGCGTCGACTGTGTAATCACCTTTTGCCAAAAACTGCCAGATGTTGTTTGCCTGACCAAATGTGTTGGTCTGTGTATTGAGCATATTGTGAACGAGATCAGTCAGCTGTGACTGACGTTTCTCCTGGTCAGCTTTGAGCTGTGCCACGATCGCTTTTCTGTCCTCGGCAGACAATTTTGACTTGTCATAGACTGCGGCGCTGTTTTCGTTTTTATTCTCGTTTTTTGAAGTCTCTTCCACCTTCGAAGTGTCATTCTTGGAAGCAGCGCTCTCTTTCTTCTCTGCTTCAAGTGCGTACAAGTCCTGTACACTGCTATTTCCTATTCCTGATAAACTCATATGGTATCCCTTCCCTTCTTTGCATAATTGATAAATTGGTTCCCTCCATGGCTGCAGCCAGTATTTTCCAACATGGATAGGACATAAAAATACTGGTTTTAAGATTATATCGTCACTAAATATCAGAAACTTTAGGGAAAATCAAAATTTTTAAGCTCCATCTGACAATGTTTTTAAAAGCAGCTCCACTGCCTCCGGAAATTTTTCCACAGGAACCTCGCAGCAGGAGAGTGCAATATGTGCATAACCTTCATTTTTTCTCCCGGTCTTGTGGATAGGGAACACCAATATTCCGTTTGCGGCAGCCCGGTCACACAGTTCATCGCTGGAAAGGAAACATTTTATCCGCACGTGCACCAGAAAAACGGATTCTCCCATATATACCTGTGCCTGTGCGCCAAGGGTTTGCTCTAGCAGTGTGGATAACATTTTTGCCTTGTTGGTGTACAGGCGTTTGAGTTTACGGATCTGGCTGTCGAGGTGTCCGTCGCGCAAAAATTGGCACAGCGCAAGCTGTTCAGACTTGGAGGCGGTCTGGTTATAGAGTGCCTTTTTCTCTTGATACAAGGGCAGGAGCGAGTCGGGCAGGATCATGAAACTCAAGCGGATCGAGGGCAGCAGGAGTTTTGAGAAGGTGCTTAGATAGACCACGTTCTCTCCTCCGGCAAGACCCTGCAGGCAGGGGATGGGTTTGCTGAAATAGCGAAATTCATTGTCGTAATCGTCCTCTATGATCAGCCGGTCGTGCACTGCGCATTCCTTTAGGAGCGCGAGGCGTTTTTCCACGCTCATGACATCGCCCAGTGAAGTCATGTGGGAAGGTGTCATGTAGAGCACGTTAGCGTTCTCCTTCTCTTTTTCCACGTCAAATCCATAATCCTCAAAGATGACCATACCCTGCGCAAAACGCGTGTCGCGGAAACACACGGTCCTGCGCTCCCTGATCAGAGGGCACAGGATATTCAGAAGTGCCTGCGAACCTGCACCGATCACAATGTTTTCGGGGCGGCAGACCGCGTTTCGCTTGTTGGTCACATAGCGGCAGATCACCTCGCGCAGCTCGTACTCGCCCTGTGGTTCCCCGTAGGTCAGCATGCGTCCATCCTGGCGGAGCGTACTCTTGATATAGCGCCGCCACAGATTAAAGTCGAAACTGTCCGCGTCCACGTTGTTGGAGGTGAAATTGTACAAGATCTTTGTCTCGGAAGTTGTGGCAGCCTGGTGGTCTAAAGATTTGGGGACGGCAGTTCTGTCTGTGACATAGTATCCGCTCTGCGGTCTGGAGATGATATAGCCATCGGCGGCAAGGCACAGATAAGCCGTCTCGATGGTAGTGCGGCTCAGACCCAGCTGGATGGCGCAGCGGCGGATCGAGGGCATCTTTGTGCCCGATACCAGGCGCCCAGTGGTGATCAGGTTTTTGTAATAGTCATAAACCTGTA
>CAJUQU010000348.1 GCA_910588595.1 uncultured Lachnospiraceae bacterium
AGTTTGTCAATAGCCTACTTGTCATGAGATTTCAAATAATCGCAACAGTATCTTCCAGTTCTGTCATTTTTTATGCAATATCACCTACAAAAATGCAATAAAAGACTGTTATATCTGTTCTTTCACTGCATTTTTGTATATTATAACCAATTTTTCAGGGTTTATCGATATTCTCAATCTGCCAGTCGACCGGCTCCACTCCGTTTGTCGTCAAAAATGCATTCGCCTTGCTAAAATGCTTGCATCCGAAAAAGCCATTGTTTGCAGACAGCGGACTTGGATGTGCCGCTTTCAAGATCAAATGTTTGGGATTCGTAAGCATCGGGATCTTGCGCTGTGCCGGTTTTCCCCACAGCATATACACGATCGGTCTATCCTGTGCATTGACCGCCTGGATAATGGCATCCGTAAATTTTTCCCAGCCTTTTCCCTGATGAGAATTCGCCTGATGGGCGCGTACAGTGAGAACTGTATTCAGCAATAACACTCCCTGATCCGCCCATTTTTTGAGATATCCATTATTGGGAATATAGCAGCCCAGATCGTCGCGCAGTTCTTTGTAAATATTCTGCAGGGAGGGCGGCAGTTTTGTCTGGCTTGGGAGCACTGAAAAGCTCAACCCATGTGCCTGATTCACATTGTGATAAGGATCTTGTCCCAGCAAAAGCACTTTTACCTTGTCAAGCGGTGTAAAGTGCATCGCATTGAAAATATCATCAGCTGGCGGAAAAACCTGTGTGCTGCTGTATTCATCCTTAACAAACTGGTATAACTCCTTGTAATACGGCTGGTGAAACTCTTCCTGCATTGCATCCAGCCATTCCCCGGTCAACATTGCCATAATCATTTCTCCTTTGCATAATCTATCATAGTACACGGACTCCTTTATGAACTGCCATACATCATGATCTAACCGAAATTCCCTGACTCCTCAAATATGCCTTAACTTCCCTGATCTCCAACTCCTTAAAGTGAAAAAGTGAAGCCGCCAATACCGCATCCGCTTTCCCCTCCACAAAGGCCTCACAAAAGTGTTCCAATTTACCGGCGCCGCCTGACGCAATCACTGGGATGGATACATTGTCGGACACCACTCTGGTAAGCTCAACATCATAACCGTTTTTTGTCCCGTCGCAGTCCATACTCGTGAGCAGGATTTCCCCCGCGCCAAGTTCGCCTGCCCTGACTGCCCACTCTACGGCGTCGATCCCCATGTCAACACGACCGCCATTTTTGTAGATGTTCCATCCGCTCCCGTCGCTCCGTCTCTTTGCATCGATTGCTACGACGACACACTGACTGCCAAACTTATCAGCCGCCTCACTGATCAGTGCAGGATTCATGATCGCTGCACTGTTCACTGCCACCTTGTCCGCGCCCTCGCGCAGTATCACTTTGAAATCATCCACTGTCCTGATTCCGCCGCCGACTGTAAACGGTATAAACACTTTCTCTGCCACCCTGCGCACCATATCCACCGTGGTGGCGCGATTGTCTGACGAGGCTGTGATATCCAAAAAAACAACCTCATCTGCCCCCGCTTTATCGTATGCCGCAGCGATTTCAACTGGATCGCCCGCATCGATCAGATTCACAAAATTGACACCCTTGACTACCCTTCCACTATTTACATCCAAACATGGGATAATCCTCTTTGTAATCATTTTTTCCTCCAACTCAGAGCGCTGACTGTATCATTTACAATGCCACAAAATTCTGCAATATCCGCAGTCCCACATCCGAACTCTTCTCTGGATGGAACTGACAGGCAAACACATTCGCCTTTTCGACCGAGGCATGGATCTCTACCGCATACTCGGTCGTCGCCGTCACGATCTCAGGCTCCTTTGCCTGCAAGTAATATGAATGCACAAAATATACATAAGAATCGTCATCTATTCCCTGAAACAGTTTTCCTCTGTTTGGAAACTTCAGCGAATTCCACCCGATCTGCGGCACTTTCAACCCCATATGATCTGGTATCTTAACGATCTTTCCTTCCAGGATCCCAAGACCATCTACCCCGGGTGTCTCCTCGCTGGACTCAAACAGCAGCTGCAGACCCAGACATATTCCCAGAAAAGGGGTCTGTCTGGCAACTACCTCCTTGATGACTTCATCCAGTCTATATCTCCTGAGCTTTTCCATAGCATCTCCAAAGGCACCAACCCCCGGCAGAATCACCTTCTCTGCACTTAAGATCTCTTCCCTGTCCCTCGTGATCACTGCTGATTCGCCCAGTGCCGTCAATGCCTTTTCCACACTCTTTATATTTCCGGCATCATAATCAATTATAGCAACCATATGTTCCCGCCTTTCTATGCCGTAAAGAATCTAATTCCCTGCTATGACTTCTTTGAGCGCGATCGTGTATGACAGCGCATCCTGATTATTGATAATCCCTCTGGCCTGTGCCTCATCAAGTCCGTACTTTGATTCAAGCGTACTTAATATTTCCGACTTGACCGCGTCGATCTCCGCCATCACGCCGTACTTTTCTGCATCTGCATTGACAGTATCATACGCCACCAATCCACACAGGAGCGCATCAAGCGCCTCCACTTCGCGGCCTATTTTTGCATTAGTCTGGTAAGAGTCATAACGTCGCTGAACCTTAAAGATCACTTCACTTCTCGCCTTGATCAATCCATCAGACTCACTGTCATCGAGATCCATGCCATAGGTCGCCTCATACACCGTCTTATAGTCCCCGTCATAGTACGCATTGCGCGCTGTCTGCAGGAATCCCTGTGTCGAGAGGATATTTGAAGCCACGACAACAGCCCCGCCTACTGAAGCGCCAAAGGCAACGGCAACGGCAATCTTTTTAGGCGGAATACGTTTCTTTGGCCCCTCCGCTGCAAGCTTTGCCTTCTTTGCCTCTTTCTGAGCAAGTTTCTCTTTCTTCTTCTGTGCTGCTGCTTCCTGCTTCACCCTGTTTGCAGCTGCTTTCTCCTCCGCCTTTGCCTTTTTCGCTTCCTGCTTTGCAAGCTTCTCTTCTTCCTTCTTGGTCAGATTCTCCTGCTTCTTTGCCTCTTTTGCCTCTTTCTCTGCCGCAAGCTCTTCCTCTGTCGGCTCCGGCACAAACTCTTCTGTCAGCAGATTAAAGAATCTGCTCAGCTTTCCGGGTTCCTTCGTGCGCTCCGAATCTGCATTATCAACACTGGCGTTATCACCTTTTTTCTTCTTTGCAGCTGCTTTCTTATCTTTTTTCTTTGTATCGTCCTGTGCCATCACAGACACAGATTGCGGAATTTCCGGAAGCGGCACACCGTCATCATCGTCATCTACATGTTTGATCCCCGCATTGACCGACGCAGCTTCGTCGTCTGCCATCTGATGCAGCAGATCCATCATATCATCTTGGATCGGCTCATTGTTGTCCGATTTCTTAAGCATATCATTGATCTCCGCAAGCTCCGCATCATCGTCTAGCATATTCAATACATCCTCAAGATTATCGTCCATATCGATCGACAAATCATTGTCGCTGTCGTCTGACATCGACAGATCAGATATCTCTGCTTCCAGATCCCCGGTGTCAGCGCCGATACTATCAAACGTAAGTCCGTCGATGTTCAATTCGCCAGCCATCTGAAGCTCTGTCTCCGACTGGATCGCCTGGTCAAGCCCGTCAATACTCAGCTGGCTTTCCTGGAAAAGTTCATCCGCCGACATTTCTGGTATATCAATATCCTCTAATTTAAATTCGCTATCTGACTCCGGCATCTCTATATCCTCCAAACTGAATCCTTCCCCTTCATCTGAAATGTCTGGTATTTCTGCGTCTGTCATTCCTGTATCATCTGTATCTGGTTCCTCAATCATTTCCATGACGGATCCGCCCAGCTCTTCCTCTGTTATATCCGCATCCATCATGCCCGCTTCATCTCCCGGCATTACAATATCTGACAGATCCAGATCAGAAAGATCTAAATCCGGCATCTCCAGATC
>CAJUQU010000349.1 GCA_910588595.1 uncultured Lachnospiraceae bacterium
TATAATTAAATAGTCGTTTGACATAAACTTACTTTAGCGCACTAAAGCGAAAGCTTATGTCGGGAATAGTGAGTAAGTGCAGTGGACAAAGGCGTTCATAGGCACTTTTTTGCGTTTTCTTTTGAAAAATGGCAGAATCAGGCAGGTTTTTACCTTAAAATCAGGTTAAAACATATATTTTGTAAGGAGGTTAACGTATTATGAAAAACAGAAAACAGGTTCTTGCCGTACTGTTGGCAGGAACGGTGATCGCTGGTTCTCTGGCAGGCTGCGGCGGTGGAAATGCACCGGCGACAGATACGCCTGCAGTGGAAAACAACGAACAGACAGAGACAACTGGGACTGGGACAGAGGCACCAGCGACGGACGAGACTGTGGCAGAGGGTGAGGAACCGGCAGCGTCATCGGCAAAGACGATGGAAGAGCTGGCTGCCATGGATTATGACGAGCGCTCTACATATCTGTATGAGCAGAATCTCGGCGAGTTCTATGAGCTTTATACGGAAGCGAAGGCTGAGGTCAGTGATCTCTCGAAGCGTCACGCCATGATGGCGGTAGCGGAGGCAAAGCTTCTGGAGTCCGGCGTGATGAATCCTCAGACATCACTGGGGGGCGCTTATGCGATGTCAAGAGTGGTGCCTGGTACAGTGACATCAGTGCTTTGGGGAAATGACGAGTACAGATTCCACAATGCGCTCGTGACGACAGAGCTGATCAAGACAGTGGACAGGACTGAGATGAAGCAGAAGTGGGCGGAGCTCCAGGGCACAGGGACATACCTTGACTGGGTGAAGACATACCTTGAGGAGAAGGGGTATGAGCTCATGGATTCTTATGCGTTCAATAATTTTGGCTCAGATCCGACAACGTGGGATATCCTTTCCACGAGCCAGACAGTTGACAGCTATGCCCTGGTGAACACATATGACGGTCTGCTCGAGTATGACAATGAGAATGTGCAGCAGCCTGCGCTGGCGACGAGCTATGATGTGTCTGACGACGGACTGACTTACACGTTCCATATCCGCGAGGGCGTTGACTGGGTTGACTCCCAGGGAAGAAAAGTGGCGGATGTCAAGGCGGATGACTGGGTTGCCGGCTTCCAGCACATGATCGACACGAACGGCGGTCTGGGCGATCTGGTTGACGGAATCGTCCTGAACGTATCCGGTTATATTTCAGGCGAGATCACGGACTTTTCGCAGGTTGGCGTGAAGGCGGTTGACGACTATACGCTGGAGTACACACTGGAGACGCCGATCCCATATTTCCCATCTATGCTCGGCTACAACGTGTTTGCTCCGCTCAGCAGGGATTACTACACTTCGCAGGGCGGTAAGTTCGGCGAGGAGTTTGACGCATCCGCAGCGGACTATTCCTACGGAAAGTCTCCTGACAACATCGCGTACTGCGGTCCGTTCCTGATCACAAATTTTACGTCAAAGAACGTGATCGTATTTAAGCAGAACGAGTCATACTGGAACAAGGACAATGTGACGATTAAGTCCATGTCATGGCCGTATGAGGATCAGTCAGATGCCACAAAGATGTACAATGATGTAAAGAGCGGCGTGCTGACAGGATCTGGTCTGAACACTTCTGAGGTTGAGACTGCAAAGGCTGACGGTCTGTTTGATGACTATGTTTTTGTAGGTGCTACAGATGGTACAACATTCTCAATGTACTACAATTTGTTCCGTACCGCATATGCAAACAGCAATGACGATACAAAGGTTGTGTCCGTTCTGACAGATGAGGAAAAGGCGTTGGCGAACGCAGCGCTTGGAAATGCCAATTTCCGTCTCGCACTCTCCTTCTCAATGGATAAGGCGGCAAGGCAGGCACAGCGTGTAGGTGAGGATCTGAAACTGGGAAGACTCAGAAATTCCTATGTTCCGGGCAACTTTGTGACTCTTGAGAACGAAGTGACGATCGATATCAATGGCACAGCGACCACATTCCCTGCAGGTACACTGTATGGTGAGATTGTCCAGGCACAGCTTGACGCGGATGGAGTTCCTATCAAAGCGTTCGATAAAGCAGCGGATGACGGTGTCGGAAGCAGCGACGGGTATGACGGATGGTACAGCCCGGAAAATGCAGCTGCTTATCTGGAGAAGGCGATCGAGGAGCTTGCTGCCCAGGGTGTTGTGATCGACGAGGAGCATCCGGTTCGTCTGGAGCTTCCGTACACATCAAGCATCGAGTGGTCTACCAATCAGGCAAACGCTGTGAAGCAGTCTGTTGAGAGCGCTCTTGGCGGCAAAGTTGAGATCGTCCTTGCGGATGGTGCGGACAGCAACGAGTGGTATTATACAGGATACTATACAGACTACGGCTATGAGGCGAACTACAATATCACAGACGTGTCCGGCTGGGGTCCTGACTACGGTGATCCGGTAACATATCTTGACACATTCTTACCTGATTACTCAGGCTATGTAGCAAAGAGTCTTGGTATTTTCTAATCATATGATACAATGTTATCCGGGAAGCGGCTTGTGCCGTTTCCCGATAACGGATAAAAAATAAATAAAGTGAAGAGAGTTTCACACAGCAGGTTTGTGTTTGCGCCCAAACTAGCATAGTAAGCAGGAATGGGAGATTTCTATGGCTAAGTATTTATTGAGACGTTTATTGTATGGACTGTTATCTGTGGTTGCAGTCGTTATACTGATCATGATCATGATCTATTCCCTGCTGGATCGCAATCTGATCTTTGCATCAGATCCGACGTACACGAAACAGCAGAACAACCAGAAGGCGACGTACAAGTATCAGAAATGGGAAGATTACGGCTATCTGGATTATGTGACATACTCCGATTATCTGAATGCTCTGACAGCGAGCGGAGAGATCGACGAGGAGACCAGATCCGCAGCAGTTGGTTTTGGCAGGACTCCGGACAAGGATTCGGAGCTTGTAAAAGAATATGTAGAAAAGTTTACGAACTATTACAAATCGCAGGGCTATACAGTGGAGCGCCTGGATGCCGTTCTGATGGGCAAGAAAAAAGTTGCCAGCGGCGGACAGCAGCAGCTGTATGCTTACAAAAATATTCCGCTGTTCCACCGCGTGTGGGATTATTTCACGGGAATATTAGAGATTGACAATATTAATAAGATTGAAAATGATGTGGGAGATCGCGGGATTTCCTTTACTTTATATGATCCTGTCTACGGCGGGGAGAAATTTTCACCGGCAATCATCGGAAATGGAACGAGGCACAAGTATCTTGTTTACTGTGATTCCACATTTCCGTTCATTCACCAGAATATGCTGACGATCCGGCTGGGAACTTCCTACTCTGTCAACACAGGGGTTGATGTGTTCACGACCATGACAAAGACACAGGGGTCTTACGTTGCGTCAACAGTCACCTATCCGACCGGTCTGGTGGAGGAGAGTGCGGATGATCTGCACTCGGCGACGTATCTGGCGGATTCCATGCACTCGAGTCTGGTGTATGAGACGCGCTATGTTGATGATTATACCTTGGTGGATACGGTGAAGGGTGGTTTTTCCAAGATGGGCTACTCTTTCCTGATCGGTATTATTGCCACTGTCATGGCATATCTGTTGGGGGTTCCTCTGGGCATTGCCATGGCGCGCAGGAAGGACAAGCTGATCGATAAGATCGGTACACTTTACATTGTATTTATCATTGCAGTGCCTTCGCTGGCGTATATCTTCCTGTTCAAAGCGACGGGGAACAGGCTGGGATTCCCGACAACCTTTGATATGGACACAACGAACAGATTAGTGTATGTGCTGCCGATTGTCTCGCTCGCGCTGCCGCAGGTTGCCAATCTGATGAAGTGGCTGCGCCGCTATATGATCGATCAGATGAACTCGGATTATGTGAAGTTTGCCAGGGCAGGCGGTCTATCCGAGAATGAGATCTTCACAAAGCATATTTTGAAGAATGA
>CAJUQU010000350.1 GCA_910588595.1 uncultured Lachnospiraceae bacterium
TGCCGTGTCTGCCGCAGCCGCGGTCTGTCTATGGCTCTTCCAGCCCTTTATCGACCACGGACCCGACTATTTTGACTATAAACCGGAAATAGTCCTGGAGATCGATGACGCCAACAGGATCAGCTCGATCCTGTACAGCATAGAACTCGATCCTGCATCGGGAACACTCTCTGCAAAGGCAGAATATGACATACAAGTCCCATACCGCGGGGAGGCGCTGCTCTATCTCAACCCCGGTTACAGGATCACCAGCATGTCCTACGACGGCGAAGCAGTGCCTTTTCGCACGGTGGACAGCGATATAAACGGGCAGCGACCAACCTACTTCGAGCTCCCGGAACAGCTTTGCAACAAGACCCTTGTGATCGAGTACAGCGGCTTCCCCACACAGGGAAAATGCTGGTCTTCCTCCATGGTGAGGGACACGATCGACCGTGACTATATCACACTGTCCACATGTGCGATCGTTCCCATGTTGGAGAACTACTATACTGGTGTTGACAAGGCTGCTATAGCTGAGATCACGATCCCCGACAATCTGACGCCTTTCCTGAACCACGCCCGCATGACACAGTATGTCGACAACGGCGACGGCACAAAGACCTGGACAGAGAGATGTCCCAAATATCTCAGTGATCTCACGGCAGGATATTACACCATCGATACGTTCAATATCGGTGAGCTGGAGGTCGATTTCGCTTACGGGACCGCGTACGAAGAGACTGTCAGGGAAAATGATATCCAGCAGGCGATCATCGATATTCTCACATACTGCAGTGACCATTACGGAGAACTCATTTCGGCGGATGACGGTCATCTGCTCCTGCGTCAGGAGAGCTCCATGTTCATGGGCGGTTATGCCGTAACCGGTGTCTCCACATGGTTTGAGACAATACTGGCTCCGGATACGCTGTGCGATACGGACAAGGGTGCCAGTGCGACAGAAGTCTTTATCCACGAGATGATCCATCAGTGGTGGGGCGGACTTGGACTCTCCTGCACGAATGAGGAGCTGTGGAGCCCAGAAGGGCTGACTGTCTACTCGACTTACCGCCTGGTCAAAGAGAAATACGGTGCGCTCTATGCGCAGCAGTACTATGTCGATGCGTGGAAGAAATCCGTTGACGGGCAGAACCGCAGTTTCTACAACCGCCACCCGGAATATCTGGCGCTGCTCCCGGAACTGTATCAGTCCCAGATCGCCTCCGCAAACAGAGGGATCAACCGGTATCAGCGCATGCCCCTGATGATCCTGAAAGCGGAGGAACTGGTCGGGGGCGAGGAGCAGATGGACGAGATCCTGCGCCGGATGTACGCGGATCAGGATCAATATGAAAATGGATTTGGTTTTGAAGATTTTTTGCGATACTGCAATCTGACAGAGGAGGATCTGAACCTTGAATAAGAAATGTTTTCTCAAAGTATTGTGTTATGAACTGCGTCGGACACTCCTGAACAGACTCTTTCCGGGACTGCTCCTCGTGAATGGTCTGTACGCATGGTTCCTGTTGTCCTATGATATCATCCTGGGCACTGCGCACACAGCCCCCTTTTCCGTCTGGAGCTACTGCACCTATCTGGGCAGGGCACTCCCGGTTGCAGCAGTCACTGTTCTGTTGATGCTGTCCAACTATTACAGCCGGAAGCAAAAGCAGATCGAAGAGCTGACAGCTGCCACCCCTGTCCCGCCATTCAGCCAGGTTCTGATACGGACGCTGGCAGCAGGCAGCTGCTTTCTGTTGATCTGCCTCGTGGAGATCGCGCTTTCACTTTTATTTTATATACAGTTTTTTCGATTCCACGATTTTGCAGCGTTCATACTGCCGACACTCCTGCTGATCCTGCCCTGTTTTATACTCATCAACGGTCTGGGGCAGCTTCTCGGCAGCCTCCACCGCAGTCTGATCTATGCGCTGATGCTGCCCGTCCTCGCCTTGCACAGCATTCCGGGTGTCTTTGATCTCTTTGGTGCGGGATATTTCTCGACAGTTCCGCTGACGCTCCCTGTCGGTGCGGACGGTGAACCGGCATTTACTGTCAGTGCCGCGTTTACCGCCACCCGCCTTTCATACGCTGCGCTGGGCATCGCATGCATCTGTCTCACCACAGTGCTGTCAGCCCGCAAGTCCAGGAAAGCATGAGGTCATGGTGCCTGCCGACGTGCTCCTTCCTCATTGATATGGATCAGCTTCATGCTGTCCATATCAAGCCGCCTGTAGAAACAGTTGTTCGGCACTCCCTTATATGATGTGTGACAGATATTTCCCTTCATCGGCCGGACTTTGTACACCAGCGAATTCTGCTCGCAGTTGACGAAGATATCTGTCAATTCAAACTCATTGCCCGATGTCTTTCCCTTATGCCACAGCGCGTTCCGCGAAGTGCTCCAAAGTACTAATCTGCGCAGTCTGACCGACTCGAGCATCGCCTGCTCGTTGGTGTACGCCACGAGGATCACCTCGTTGGTGTCCGCATTTTGAACCGCGACAGGGATCACCTCCTGACCGGACATGCTCGCGATCTTCCTAAAATCCAGCTGCAATTCGTTTGTTTCTTCTATGTAGCCCATTCTCAATTTCTCCCTTTCTTCCTTTGGACAGACAGACTATCCATTCTTTAGAAACTGTTCAGAAATTACTTGTGGCAAGTCAACAGTTCCTTAACGCCCAGCGCATCTTGGTGGAGCGTGCGCGCCCATTCTGCCTGCACTCTTCTGCGGACGGGCGCAGGACCTCATCGGAGATGCCGCTGTATACGCCCTGCTTCTTCCCTTGCCTGAACGCTTTCTTGACCATCCTGTCCTCGCCGGAGTGAAACGTCAGGATCGCCACTCTGCCGCCTGGTGCCAGCGCGCCGGGAAGTTTGTCGAGAAACGCCTCAAGCACTTCAAACTCGCTGTTCACATCGATGCGCAGTGCCTGAAAGGTGCGCTGGCAGGTCTTTTTGACAAGATCCTTTTTCTCGCTGTTGTCCGGCAGACCGGACAATGCCCTCTCTATGACCGCTTTAAGCTGTGTGGTCGTCTGTATGGGTTCCCTGCGGCGCAGCGTCCTGATCACTTCCGCAGCGATCTCTGCCGCGAAGGGTTCGCCCGCATTTTCCACGAGCATTCCCGCCAGCTCATCCTGTGTCAGTTCCTTCAGACGCTCTGCCGCAGATACACCCTTTTCCGGATTCAGCCGCAGATCAAGCGGTCCCTCCACCTTGTAGGAAAATCCCCTGTCCGGGTCATCGATCTGCATGGACGATACCCCCAGATCCGCAAGGATAAAATCAAACGGTCCATGTTCCGCAGCGATCCGGTCGATATCGGCAAAGTTCTCCTGCAGAACTGTCAGGATCTGTGAACCATATCCTGCGCGCTCCAGACGCTCCCTCGTCTTGACTATCTCGATCGGATCCACGTCAAGTGCACAGATATGCCCCTCTCCCTGCAGCTGTTCCAACATCCTGCGCGTGTGACCGCCATAGCCGAGCGTGGCATCCAGCCCTTTTTGCCCCGGCTGTATCTGCAGAAAGTCCAATATCTCATCGACCATGATAGACCGGTGCATCCCCGCCGGCGTGCTGCCCTTGCTGATCACCTTCTCGATCGTGTCCGCGTATTTTTCCGGGTTGTGCTCCTTGTATTTTTCCTCAAATTTTCTGGGATGCGTTCCCTTGTAGCGCACGCGCCTTTTGTGTTGCTGTTCCATATAACCCCTTTCTGTAACCTTCTCCCAACTGCATTATCCCCTGTCAATGTGGTCCAGGCATCGCAAAAAGCACTAAGCATCCTGAACCGAATTGATAAAAGCCCTTAATCTTATTTTACCACACAATCTTAGAATTTTCCAGCATGTGTGCAATCAGGCACAGGGTTGTTTCACGAAGGTTTCCAAACGACATCATTTATTATGAACTTGCTGT
>CAJUQU010000351.1 GCA_910588595.1 uncultured Lachnospiraceae bacterium
AGGTCATACCCGGCGAGGAGTTTCTCAGTGTTATCATCACAAAGATATACGCAAGATATGCTCCCCAGCTTTCCATGTCGGGAACAGAGCTTTTGATTCGCAAATATGATGACTGCATTCTTTCCTGCGATCCGAACCGCCTTGCGGAATGTTTTCAAAATCTGATTGAAAACGCAATCAAATATGGAGACGGCAGACGAATTGAGATCGGCTGTGATAGAATGGACGGCTGTGAGCTTATCACGGTGTCAAATACGGGCTGTACACTTGAAGCAAAAGAACTGCCGCAGATATTCGAGAGCTTTCATCGCGGAAACAATGCGGATAAGGTGCAGGGCAACGGGCTTGGACTTTTTATCTGCAAACGCTTGATGTCACTTATGGGTGGAGAGGTGTTTGCGGATATTCGCAACGGATGCTTCTTTGTGACACTGGTGGTGAAACTGGCGTAAAGGAAAGACTATTTCCAGGCAATAAGCCGTAGCCTGACAAGGCAGGGCGGCATCCCCGGTGTCCCGGCAGTCTGAAAATAAAAGAGTCTAAAGATAAAGATATCTCACGATTTGTACGATATAAATTATGACACATATCAATGTGTCGCTTTTGCATGCACACAGGCACCCGGAGGAGACCTGTCAGCAAAGGCCGACTGTATCGTGCATTTTTAAAAGGCGGCACAGCATTTTTGTCTGAATCAGGGAGGATGATGGCATGAGTATGATGTTGGGAATCAGTGTCTCCAACAGAAAGCGGATGGAGATCAAAGATATGAGCGGAAAGGTGGTCGGCTCTGTCACGGTCACGAAGGGGAAGGCGTCTCAGGTGGTGGTGAAGAAACGTCTGCCGTACAGTTTTAAGGAGATATCGACGCGTCTGTTAAAGACGAAAAAGTCCGGCAACGCGCATCAGGTATTGATCAGCGCGCGGCAGAAAGCAGTGTCGCTGCGCCTGATGTACAAGGGCGGTGTGTACGATGACGATGAGGTTCTGGCTGCGCTGATGCACGCGCAGGCGATCGTGCGGGTGGCGAAAAAGCGCGAGAAGCACCTGCAGGAGGAGGAGCGGGCAGAGAAGAAGATCGGAAAGGACGGCGTTTTCTGCGAGGCGGATCTCGAGGAGAAGACAGAGGAAGCCTCCGCCAGGCAGACCCATAAGGAAGAGCGGGAGCAGACGAAGGCAAAGATGGATCTGCAGCAGATGCAGAAACTCATGGAACAGTACGAGCGGATGATGCAGGAGGCGATGAAGGAACTCGAGCAGCTCGACAATATGGACGCGCTCTCCGAGGAGCTGGGGATCGACGGGGAGGTCAGCATGGATCCGGAGGATCTGGAGCTCATGAAGAAAAAGCACCGTGCCGACGAGATGCGGGCGATCGTGGAGGCGGACATGAAATACCTGAAATTCATGTTTGACAAGCTGGAGAAAGAGAGACAGAGCAATAGTAACAGCATCAGCAGTTACAGCAGCGTCAGCTACGATAACAACAGCAGTGCGAATGACAGCGTCTCGCTGGAGCTGGGCGGTGTCGATATCCCGGTGGAGGCGGCGCCCGACGCGATGACGATCGTCGAGGGCGGGGCGGTCGATGTGGAGGCGTGACGAAACCTTTATGCACACGGCACCCAAAGGAAGTGTTCAGCAAAGGCTGGCATCTTCCCTGGGTGCCGTTTTTCACGCTCTAAAACGAGACAATATACAGTTTTTCTTCCGGCATATTTTTCGCCTCCTCAGCCGTCATTGCCTCGGACCGGATAAAGAGCAGCGCATCGACCTGTTCCAGGTCAAGGATATGGTCCGTCGCAAAGTACGCGATATAGGTGTCCTGATCCTCTCCTGTATAGCCCTCGGAACCTCCGTTGATAATACTGGTCAGCCGCGTCCCGTCCTTGAGGCGCACACCGGTCAGACGGGGCGGCTCTGCAAATGTCGTGGTGGAAACCGGATTTCCATTCTCGTCAACCCCCTCGAGACCGATCTTTTGCAGCGGGAAATCGTACTCCACATAGAGCGATATCGGTGAGAGTTCCGCCTTCTTAACAACCGCGCCACTGTCCCCGAGCGGCTGTGACAGCTCGATGCTCCTTGTCTGCCCGGATGCCGCCAGCGTGAAGTCAAACGTCCATGTGGCATGGATGTCCGGCGTGAATGCTGTCTTGCCGAGCGTTCCAAGATTCTGCAGTTCGATGTGGATCGGTTTTCCGATCAGGCTCTTGTCCTTGTCGGTTGTCATTACGGTCATGATGTACTCCATGCTGCCGTCATCATTGATATACTTGCCGATGATGCTACCGTCTGCGGTCTCCTTTGCAGGCGTGCCATCTGTGTAGGTAAAGTTCCCATTGCCGTCAGCGTGCAGGTTGTCAAAGAATCCTCCGCCGGTCATATTGAGCGAATCGCCCTCCAGTGTCATCGATGTATATTCGAAGCCGGGCTGTATTCCCTCCGCTGCCTGGTAGCCGTCCACCCGGAAAGAGAGATGCGCAAAGCGCGCGTCCACGATACTCTGCTGCAGTGTGACGGTGATCCCCTCCTCAGTCACGCTGCTGTTGAGCGGTGTCGTGATCTGCACCTCCTCGAGATATTCCTTCTGCTCCGGCGTGGCGTTGAGCTCCTGTTCCATTCCGTGGCTCCAGTGCATATACGCTGCGCAGACCACGGTTCCCAGCGCCAGGACCGCCGCTGCGATCGCTGCCCACATTCCTCTTTTTGCCGTCTTTCGTGTATAACCCATCTGTTTTCCTCCGTTTTCGATCCTTTTCGTGTCCCTGTTTTTCGCATTGCTGTCTTTGGCAGAAGCGCACTCCTTTTTTATTTGTGCAAACACAAGATCTGCCCGCTGCTGTACGGTCTCAGGAATCACAACCGTCTCCTGCAGCCTTTTGACCGCCCTGTTATCCCTCATACGTCACCTCCGTTTGCTGCCTTTTCCATATCTTGATTCCTGCTCTGCCGATCCTCGATCTGATAGATGTCTGCCATCTGTTCCCGCCCTCTGGCGAGCCTGGTACGCACCGTGCTCGCAGGCATATTCAGCAGCTCGCCGATCTCCGCTGCGGTCAGTGCGTCCACATAATAGAGAACCATCACCAGCCTGTACTTTTCATCCAGACAGTTCATCATCTGCATCCATTCCACGTTAGTGTACGCCGCTGTCTCCTCTGGGAATTCCTGTATCTCGCTGCTGTAGTGCAAATCCTTCTTCTTTTTCAGTATGTCATTACACTTGTTGATCAGGATCCTCGTCATCCAGGTGCGGAAAAACTTTGCCTCCCTCAGCTGTCCGATTTTTTCCCAACATGCAAGCAGGGTATCTCCCACGGCATCCGCAATATCTTCGTCATTGCTCAGAATTGCCGCTGCCGTCTTGTACATGTTCTGCATCTGCGACTGCAGCAACGCTGCAAATGCATCTGCATCCCCTTTTTGGGCAAGCCTTACCAGGTTTTTCATGCCGTTATCCTCTCTGTTCCGAAACCGTGCGATACCGCCCCGTCGGGCTGCACGGCTCCTTATTTTGTAGTCAATGATCATTGCGCGCGGAGCAGTACCACGATGCCTTCCCTCAATGCCGTCTTACTGCTCCCTACATCTATTAGACACCAAAAAGGAGAAAAGTGTCCCAAATTTTAAAAATGATCATGTTTGGCGCACGTTTTTCACTACTTATATAAGTGTGAACAGTAACCAGTACAGCATTGCGCAAATAGCAGTGAATACAGCACCTGCTATTTGCACCAGTCCTGCGTTGTCGTCAGTCAACAATGCCACCGCATTGCCTCCTTCCTCCGCCTTGTCCTGTCACAAATATCAGGCACTGTTTTTCACTGTTATTTAGGCAACGCTGTACTAGTATAACATAAATTAAGTTGTTGATAGTTTCAATATGTGGTATAATGGACTT
>CAJUQU010000352.1 GCA_910588595.1 uncultured Lachnospiraceae bacterium
CTTATTGTGCAAGGAGAAGATATATGAAGACAAAACTAAAAAATTTGATCTGTTCCATGTTGGCATGTGCCATTATTTTTACCGTGACATGCAGTGCCCCAGTCCTTCCGGCATCCGCAAAGGAAAATATCGGAAACGGACTGATCCTCTCTACTGACAGCATCACGCTCACGCCGGGCTCCCCTGTAACATTCACTGCAGTGCTTGGTGAAGGCTTCGACGCCTCAAGACTTGCCTGTGTAGTCGCAGATCCGGATATCGTGACCGTCGCGCCGGTCGCATACGCTGCCAATGCCGCATCTTATCAGGTAAACTATGAGAACAGCGGCTCAACAGTCGCTGCGATATATCATCTTGACAATCCGGCAGTTGTGGCGTATGTGGCTGTCAATGCGTCGCCGCTCATCATGGAGGTTCCCGCCAGATTAGGTACGAACCATGACAACTACTGCACGCTGGTCAGCTATGAATTTGCCCCTTATGACTTTACATATGCGGATTTTAATGACTATCAGGCTACGTTGAATATCCAATACCAATGTGTGTCCTACAAAGATGACGACTACTCCAAATGGGGATGTTATGGCTGCTTCTATGATGCCGATGGAAATTTGTTATCCAAAGTTCATCTCTACTGCAGTACCCTGGTAAAAGGCAGGATATATCACAGTGAATTTAACGTTCCTGTCGGTGCAGTCCGTTTTGTCATAGAAGGTTTTCATTAAAGTATTTTAAAAAGGAGCTCAGATGAGTGCGCTCCTTTTTTAATCTCGATTTATTGAAGGGAATCGATGATCGAATTGATCAGATTCGTGATCTCCTCCACCGACATCTCAATGTCCGTATAGATCCCTGCCGACTGATTGGACAGATCCTGCATACTTTTTGCAACTACCGCAAACCCGACACCAGCCTCACCGCTTCTTGCTGCCTCGATCGTAGCATTGAGGGAGAGGATCGTCTGCTTCTTGGCAATCCCTTTCAGATACCCTGTCTTCTCGTTGATCATCTGTACCAGCTCGCCCGATTTCTTGATGTCATCCTTCACTGAATCAAACCTGCCGTTATTTCTACTGTCAATATGTTCCAGTACCGCAGTCTGGCTGATCATCGTACAGAGTGTCTTCGCAGCGCACTTTGCCTTTCTATCCGCAGACTTTGAAACGACTACCGCCCCAAGTTTCTCACCATGCACAACAATGTCAAAGGATTCCGTTTCCTCCTCCAGAAAATCATGTCCATCTGTCAGACGCCCCCCTTCGGCATCGATCACAACAGTCTCCAACCCTGCAAATTCCGAAAAAGAATCCTGCAGCTCCTGCAGTTTTTTTGTATCCATGTAATCATTCAATATCATATTCCACCCTCCATTTTGCATCACTGACATACATATAGTATACTGATTTTTTCAGACGATTTCAATATTTATCTGTCGCTGCCAGTATATTTTCTTATTTCCTGTCCGAACAGTAACAAGCTTTCTTCTTCTGCGCTGTCGCGATCAGCTCCCGCGCATTCTCTCTCACCGTATCTGTGATCTCATCGCTTCCGAGCATCCGCGCAAGCTCGTCAACGGTCTCCTTCTCATCTAGCTGCATGATATCCGTGACTGTCTTGCTGTCCACCGCCTGCTTTGCGATCTTGTAGTGGTTGTCCGACATCGCTGCGATCTGGGGAAGATGTGTGATGCAGATGATCTGATGGCTCTGCGACAGATGACCGAGCTTTTCCGATACCTTCCACGCGGTCTTGCCGCTGATACCTGTATCGATCTCGTCAAAGATCATAGTCGGGATCCGGTCCCTCGATGCGAGCACTGTCTTGATCGCCAGCATGATACGTGACAGTTCTCCGCCGCTCGCCACATTTCCGAGGCTTTTTAACGGCTCACCTGGATTCGTCGATATCATAAACTCCACATCGTCATATCCGTCGGCTGACATCTCTTCCTTTTTGCGCACCTGGATCTCAAATCCCACATCCAGAAAGTTCAGGTCTGTCAGCGCCGCGATCATGTCTTTTTCAAGCTTTGCCGCCTCCTTGCCGCGCACCTTGGAAGCTTTCTGGCACAGACTCTTTAATTTTGTCTGTATCTCCGTCAGTTTCGTCTCCAATTGGGCTTTATATGTATCGGCATTATTGAGTCTCTCGATCTTTTCCCCCAGTTGTGCCTGATACTGCAGGACTGCCTGGATGCTATCCCCGTATTTGCGCTTTAGATGATTCAGCAGATTCAGGCGTTCTTCCATCTGGTTGAACTGTTCCCCGTCAAACTCCATATCTGCCATATACTCGGCGATCTCCCGGTTGAAATCACTGAGCAGAGCTTCGATGTTCTCAAGTTCATCCGCGAGCTCCTGCGCCCTGTCGTCATAGCTCTCCACACTGCGCAGCTCCCGCACCGCATAGCCCACCGCATCCGCCGCTGACTGCTCGCCATTTCCAGTCAGCTGATACGCTTTGTCTGCCGCCTCGACAATCTGTCTGCTGTTTGCCATTTTTCGGTAGTCACGCTCGATGTCCTCGTCCTCTCCTGCTGTCAGTCCGGCTTCCTCGATCTCCTGATACTCAAACTCCGCGAGAGAGAGTTCTTTCGCCTTTGCCCCATCATCCATGCAGAACTCCGCAAGCTCCTTTTTGAGCTTGACATACATCTGATACTTTTCTCTGAGATCTGCCTTGATCACGGCAAGTTCTTCCCCCGCAAAGGAATCCAGGATCTCCATATGGTTTTTCTTGTACAGAAGCGACTGATGCTCATGCTGTCCGTGAATATCGATCAGCAATTCCGAAAGCGCCTTGATCTGTTTTGCAGTGACTGTCTCCCCGCAGATCTTAAACAGATTTCTACCAGGCTGTATCTTCCGCTGAATGATAATGATCCCATCCTCCTCCACAGGAATCTCCAGCGTATTGATCTCCTGTCTCATGGCATCATCTGTCACCTGAAAGACCAGCTCGACAAGCGCATAGTCCGCGCCCGTCCTGATCATATCCTTATCTGCTCTCGCCCCAAGTGCAAGATTGATCGAACCGATAATGATTGATTTGCCCGCTCCGGTCTCACCGCTCAGGATATTCAGTCCCTCCCCAAAAGTCACTTCCGTCTCTGAGATCAGAGCAAGATTCTTAACATGCAAGCTAATTAACATTTTCCGTACCTAACCCTTTATAATTTCATCCAATTTTTCCATCACGGCTTTCGTTTCATCCACAGATCTCACCGCTGCAAATATCGTGTCATCTCCTGCTATACATCCGACGATCTCAGAAAAATGCATGGCATCCACCGCAGCGGCAACCGCCATTGCCATCCCCTGCACAGTCTTGATCACCAGTATGTTCTGAGCCATATCCATCGAGACAAATCCTTCCCTGAGCACACGGATATACTTATCGCTCAGCTTTGTGTCCTCATTCTGCAGAATGATATATTTCTGCCTGCCATTTCCTGCCGCTATTTTTGACAGACGCAGTTCCCTGATATCCCTCGACACCGTTGCCTGCGTCACCTCAAATCCCTCCTTGCGAAGATATGCTGCCAGCTCCTCCTGCGTCTCAATATCATATTTGTTGATCAGGTCTACCACGACCTCATGTCTCTCTCTTTTCATCACATTTATACCCGCATTTTCTTGTGTAATGTATCCAGAAAACTTCCCTCGCTGAGTTTTATGATCTTCGTCACCTTGTCAGAACGAATGATTCGAATCTTGTCGCTCTCGTTCAGATTGACCGGGCACCTGCCGTCAAAACTGGCAGCCACCTCCTGCTTTTCTCCCGGTTTGCACCGCCCGATCTCAATATCGATGACATCGTCCTCGGCAAGTATGATCGTTCTGTTGTTGACCAGGGTGTGGGAACAGACAGGCGTCATCATGATGAGCCTCGCCCTGGGCTC
>CAJUQU010000353.1 GCA_910588595.1 uncultured Lachnospiraceae bacterium
GTCATCGATATGATGTACTCATTCCAGAAGGACAGGAAGTTGAACAGGATCACAGTGATGATGCTGGGCAGTGCCATCGGCATCATGATCTGTACCATCGTCCGGAAGTAGCTGCTTCCGTCCATGTAAGCTGCCTCCTCGTAGTCTCTCGGTATCGTGACAAAGAAGCCGGAGAGCAGGTAGATCGTGAAGGGCAGTGCGGTGGCGGCGTACACGAGCGCCACGATGAAGAGGTTGTTCAGGAAAAAGCCGTCTCCGGTGAGATTTCTCAGAAATTTGTCGGCGTCGACAAACATCAGGAAAATGGGTACGACGATATAGTTGACATTGATAAACAACCCGCCCATGAACAGGACGTTGATCACCTTGCTGCCAAAAAAGCGGTAGCGGGCAAGCACGTAGGCAGCCGGAAGCGCGACCACGAGCAGTATGGCGAGTGCCAGCAGGGTCACGAGCACGGAGTTCATGAAATACTCGCCCATCTTCGCCTTCTCGAAGGCGTCGATAAAGTTCTGGAAATAGATGCCCTTGGGCAGTGTCCACGGATTCCCGTAAAATTCGGAGTTCTCCTTGATGGACGCTAAGAACACCCAGCCGACAGGCACCACGATGCTGATCGCGAGCGCCAGCAGGGCAACATAGACAAAAATCTTGTATAATTTGCTGAAACTCAGCTCTTTCTTTTCCTGCATACGAGTCTCCCTCCCTTAAAATTCCAAAGGTTCTCTCTTGGTGGCAAAGTTGATCAATGCCGACAGTCCGAAGGAGAACAGGAATACGACAACACCGATCGCCATGCCGTAGCCGTAGGACGAGTTGGTGTATGCCTGCTTGTACATGTAGCTTAAAAATACCTCCGTCGCACCGTCGGGACCGCCGTTTGTCAGGGCTTTGACGATCAGGAAGCTCAGGTTGATGGAGCTGATCACAAAGAAGGTCAGCGTCGTTCTCACATTAGTCCAGATCAGCGGCAGTGTGATGGAGAAGAACTGGTGTACTTTTCCCGCACCTTCCAGGTTGGCGGACTCATACAGGCTTTCCGGCACGCTCGCCATACTCGCCATATACATGACCATATAGTAGCCGATCGCCTGCCAGATCATGGCGATCACCAGGCTGTAGATCACCAGCTTCTGGTCGCCGAGCCAGAGGATCGGCGTCTTGTCGCTGCCCCTGAAAATACCGATGATACTGTTGAGAAGTCCGCTGTTGGGATCGTAGATCGCCGAGAAGATCGCCGAGATGACGACTACGGACAGGATATTCGGGATATAGAATATAATGCGGAAGAGATTCTGTCCTTTGATCTTTTCGCGGGAGAGGATTGCCGCGAATATCAGGGAGAGCGCCATCGTCACGATCGTCACACAGACGATCAACAGGACTGTGTTCTGGAAAGAACGGAAGAAATTGGTGTCCTCCATCAGGATCTTGAAATTGTTGAGTCCGACAAACTGTTTGTTGTTGGAGTAGCCACCCCATTTGTACAGCGACATTTTAAAGACGTTGAAAGTGGGAATCATCATAAAGATAATAAACAGTATGACTGCCGGTGCTACACATATGGTTATGAAAATGGATCGTTCTTTGCTTTTTTTCACATTCACACCTCCATTGGTCAATGTACACGGGCACCAGAGATAATATGTCAGCAGGAGCTGGCGGGTGCCCGGCGCATTTCCCTGTTTGATTGAAAAGGCGCCCCAAAGGCAGAACCCTTTGGAGCGCTCCTGAAACCTATTCCATTGCTGCTCTCAATTTGTCGCTTACTTCTTCCACAGCTGCCTGCCACTCAGCAACAGTCTTGTCACCGCTCACGATACTGTTGACTGTTCCGCACAGTGTGTCGAGCATGTTGACACCTTCCACCGGTGCAGTGGATGCAAATCCGCCCATGACAGCAGTTGCGCCGTTGTCATAGATGCTGTAGAACATCTTGTTGTCACCCTCGAGGGATTCGCTCACGCCTGTGATCGGCTGGATCGCGGTAGATTTTGCAAAGATTGCAGCCGCCTCGTCGGAGTACATGTACGCCACAAATTCCTTTGCCATATCCTGATTCTGTGCTGCTGCAGGGATCCACATCTGCTCAAACCAGCAGAAAGAGCATCCGGCGCCGCCTGCATTCACTGCCGGGATCGCCATGAATCCCCACTCAAAACCGTCAGCTCTCGGAGCATCCGCCATCTCGCCCGGAAGCCATGTGCCGTTCGGGCAGAAGATCGCCTTGTTGTCAAGGATGAGCTGCTGGTTCTTTGTAAAGTTATCATTGTTCGCGTTGGCTACAGTCGTGCCCTCTGTGTATTTTGCAAGCTGTCCTACCAGATCAAACACCTTGGTCGCGTCCGCGCTCTCCCAGATGCCATCCTCGTAAGTCATGCAGCTGTTAAAGAAATCAGAGCCGCCTGCCGATGCCAGTGCCGCGTATGTAAACGCATCGAAATATCCGGTTGTGGGATAGGTGAACAGTGCGATGCCTTCCTCTGCTGCAGTGTCGCCGAGCGCCCACATCTCTTCCCATGTGGTCGGAACGTCCCAGCCTTTTTCTTTGAGGAGGCCGGCATTGTAGAACAGACCGCAGGGGCTGTAGAACATCGGTGCATAGTAGGTCACGCCGTCACCGTAAGGGTTGGTTGCCAGTGTATCGAGGAAACCGGGAATGATCTTATCTTTTACTTTTACATTTTCCCCCGGAACAGTCATATCGAGCACGTCCGTCAGCGGGAGAAGTGCGTTTTCCTTTGTCAGCGTCTCGGTGAGCGCTGCCTCACGGCCTGTCGCCAGATGTACGACATCCGGATAGTCGCCGGCTTTCATCGCCGGGCTGATGACATCTTCCAGCTTCTTGTCGATGGTCAGCTCCACGGTCACGCCAGGATGGGAGGCCTCGAAAGCTTTCACAACCTCGGACCACATATCTGCGCCGTATCCGCCCTCAAAAGCGGCTACCTTCAATGTCTGCTCCTCGTAGGTTGGTGTGTCAGTGTTCTCAGCGTCAGCAGTGTTACCAGTGTCATCTGTCTTCTCTGTGCTCTCTGCCGGTGCCGGTGTCGTGTCAGTCTTGGTGTCTGCCGCAGGGGTATCAGCCTGTGGCGCGGAATCCTGTGGTGCATCTTTGCCGCCGCAGCCAGTCAGTAGTGATGTAGCCATAGCAGCTACGAGTAACGATGAAACAACTTTTTTGGATTTCATAAAATAGTCCCTCCCTTTTAAGGTATGTGATCCTAGAGATCCCTGTGCACCTGACGTTAGACAGGTGCGAAAGAAACTTCGGGGACACATTGATGCCTGCCGTGGCAAACTGCTGATTTGCCATAGGCGATTGTTAAGTTGTTTTAAGTATAATGTAAACGCGACTTAGATTCAATCTGATTGTTGCTTGATATTTTAGAAATCTTGCTTTTAGATATTTTTATTGAAATGAAAATCGGATCGTTTTGCGCATTGTGCATGTTCTATATGAAATGCGGAAATGTGGAATATTTTTTATACAAGTTATAAAAGCAAAACGTTGAAAATGAAAAAGATAGAATTATAATAGTGTACCGGATATACAAAAAAGCGGAAAGAAAGAATTTTAGAAATTTTTGGGATGTGGAATGTGTGGACAAAATATCTAAATTCTGATATATATTATAATTAGGAACAAACAGGAGACGTGCATGTGCGGGAAAGCTGTATGCAGGAACGGACCGCAGGCGCTGTGAGGATCGGACTGGAGGAGATGCCATGGGAAACATCAGACACTGTATTGAGAACAGTAAGCCCTCCGGCTTTGACGGAGTGAAACTTTTGTATGTGTCCACATCAAAATACGAGGGAGACTGGCAGAGCATCCTGCACTCCCACCCGTTCAGTGAATTGTTTTATGTTGTGCACGGAAGCGGTACGTTTGT
>CAJUQU010000354.1 GCA_910588595.1 uncultured Lachnospiraceae bacterium
CGAAAAAGGCCTGAGCCTGCTGTTATACAAGGATGCGAGGGTTGACCAGAAAATCCTCGATGAAACGTTTGGAATGTTTGGCTGGAAACGGAGCCACCAGTGCATTGACGGGAATCTGTACTGTACGGTTGAGATACGCGACCAGGAAACAGGCGAGTGGATCACGAAGCAGGATGTCGGCACCACAGGGTACGCAGAGAAAGAGAAGTCACAGGCATCGGACAGCTTTAAGAGGGCGTGTTTCAACTGGGGGATCGGACGCGAACTGTATTCCGCGCCATTCATCTGGATTCCGGCATCAAAGGTACAGCTGCAGAAAAAGAATGACAGGTATTACTGTAGTGAGAATTTTCATGTCACTGGCATCACATACAGTGAATCCCGTGAGATCACGGGGCTTTCCATAACAAATGACAGTGGAGAAATTGTTTTCGACTGGAAACTCCAAAACAGGAGCGCAGGCAGGAAAGAGCCGGATAAAAAGGAGCCTGTCAGAAAGACTCCTGAAAAAGAACCGGATAAAGCAGACGGTGCAAAAAAGCCGTTCCTGACAAAGGAGCAGATAGACGGGCTTGCAACAGAACTGGAACGAACCGGGGTTGCAATGGAGGCAGTACAGAAGAGATATCACATTGATGATCCAGAACAGATGTCGGAGGAGCTGTACAACAAGGTGATGCGCGCGCTGTCAAGGACGAAGAGCGCCGCGTAGCAGCGGAGGTTAATAATGGATAAGAAAATAGTGGATAAGAAAAGTTTTGCAGAACAGGTAAAATCCCGCGTGGAGGAAAGACTGGGCGCGGACTGCAGGGTGCAGGTTGAGGATGTCTGTAAGAACAATGGTGTCGTCCATACAGGACTGCGCATATCAGTGGATAAGATAAATATCTCGCCAGTGATCTATATCGACAGCCAGTACCAGGAATACGAAAAGGGCAGGACCACGGTAGAAAACGCGGTCGGCCATGTCATTTGTTCCTACAGGGAAAAGAGCAGGGATGCACCAGCAGACATGAGGAGGTTCCTGTCATATGATAGTGTCAGGAAAGGCATTGTATACAAATTAGTCAATACAGAGAGGAACAGGGAGCTGCTGGAAGACGTGCCCCACGTGGATCTTATGGAGCTGTCCATTGTGTTCCAGTATCTGCTCTCACAGGAAGAACTGGGAATTGCAACGATACTGATCCATAACATACACATGAAGCTTTGGGATGTGACGACAGAGGAACTATATGATGCAGCGGAAGAGAACACATGGAGGCTGCTGCCATATGAGATCAAAAGCGTCATGGACGTATTGAATGAAATCCTGGAATCAGAAAGCGGGGAAGGATGCAGGGAGCAGGTTCCGGACAGTGTCCCGATGCATGTGCTGAGCAACAGGTGCAGGGTGGAAGGGGCAGCATGTATGCTGTATCCGGGCCTGCTCAGGGAGCTTGCAGATAAAGCTGAGAGCAGCCTCTATATCATTCCGTCATCAATACATGAGCTGCTGCTCCTGCCGGCAGCGTGTGAGGAGGAGAGCGGCGGGATCAGGAATATGATCAGGGAAATCAATGACACGCAGGTCGCACCGGAGGAAATCCTGTCATATTCCCTCTATTACTATGACAGGGAAGAAGGGAAAATAAAAATGCTCTGATATGATAGGAGACATAGCAGCTGATGTAAAAGCCGGGCTGTTTACGGTCTGGCTTTTACATCAATATTTTTCTTGTGGTAAATCTGACGGTCGTTAGAAGTATCACCATTTATCTGACTGATATCAGACCCGTCCAGAAATGGTTTTACTATGTTTTCTCATAACGTCAGATTTACTACATTTATTTTTGATGGAGGAGGTTATATGACATCTGATGACAATTTTATATCCGCAGATTCCGTTAAGAAAGCGGCAAAGAGGATCCACGAAGCTGGCGGCTGCGATGCCACAGATGAATACGGCAGGGGATATGATGACGCGGTCACACTCGCGCTGAATATCCTTCTGGAAGAAACAGGATATGTGATAGAAGATATCCTTGATTATGGGGAAGATAAGGAGGCTGGAACTTATGAATGAGTATGATCCAAAATATTGGAAACATGGTGTAAATATAACAGTGGGACAGTTCTGTGATTATATAAAGAAGAATATCCCGTCTGATGTGGTACTTTATATATGCGGGGATAATAATGTCAGCCTGCACTTTTCGCCGCAGGGTAATATATTATCTGTAGATTATGATACATTATCCTATCTGCCAGAGTATGAAAATCGCGCTGCCGGGGAATTTGTGACAGGGGTGTCATCATGAACAGGCAGTACGGTTATTGCCGGATATCCACCCAGAGACAGAACATAGAGAGACAGGAGCGTAACATAAAAGCGTCGTTTCCTGATGCAGTCATTGTAAAGGAAGTATATACCGGAACAAAATTTCAGGGCAGGAAAGAGCTCGAAAAGATTCTGGATAAGGTGCAGACGGGAGATACAATAATCTTTGATTCCGTGAGCCGCATGAGCAGAAATGCGGAAGAGGGGTTCCGGTTATATGAAGAATTATTCCATAAGGACATATCGCTCGTATTTTTAAAGGAGCCGCATATCAATACGGAGACGTACAAAAAGGCGGTAGCAAACCAGCTCACCATGACAGGCGACAAGGTAGACCTGATCCTGGACGGAGTCAATAAATATCTGATGGAGCTTGCAAGGGAGCAGATACGCATTGCATTTGAACAGACCCAGAAAGAAGTTTCTGACCTGCACCAGAGAACAAAAGAAGGAATCGAGACAGCCCGGTTGAATGGAAAGCAGATCGGACAGCGTAAAGGAACGACTTATGAGACAAAGAAAGCAGGATATGCCAAAGACATTATCCGCAGGCACAACAGATCATTTGGCGGTTCCCTGACAAATGAGGAAACCATGAGACAGGCAGGCATTTCACGAAAGAGCTTTTATAAGTATAAACGGGAGCTTCGCAGCATGAATATGAACTGCAGACCACAGGAATGGATTGAAAATAAGGAGGATCTGTGATAGTATGATAATTAGAAAAAAGGTCTACAAAAAATACATAATGAAAGAAGGTGGGATTCATGTCAACAGCAAAACAGCATGAGGAAGATCTGCAGCGTCTGGCGCAGCTGAGACCGATTGATGACGACCTCATGCGCTGTCTCCTTAAAGACAATATCCCTTTAGCTGAATTTGTGCTGCGTATCATTACGGGTAAAAAAGATCTGATGATCACTGACTGTGAGACACAGCGGGACATGAAACGGCTGGCAGGCGCACGATCCATCTGTCTGGATGCGTATGGGACGGACTCAGACGGGAAAAAATACGATTTAGAAATACAGAAGGCTGGTGACGGAGCAGATCCACACAGGGCAAGATACCATTCCAGTGTACTGGATGTGGAGAACCTGCATTCCGGTCAGGAGTTTAAGGAGCTGCCGGACACGTACACAATATTTATTACGGAGAAAGACTTTTACGGAATGGGGGAGCCAGTCTATCCAATAGAGCGGATGAACCTGGCAACAGGGAAGCCTTTTGCAGATGGGGAACACATCCTGTATGTCAATGGTGAATATCGCGGAGATTCCGAACTGGGAAAGCTTATGCATGATTTCAACTGTACGAGGGCAGATGACATGGAATTTGAACTGATGGCAGAAAGCATGCGGTATCTAAAAGAAAATCCGAAGGGAGTGAGTATGATGTGTAAAATTATGGAAGATATGAGGAATGAAACTAGAAATGAAACGTTGAAAGAGAGTGCAGTGAACACAGCCAGGCGAATGATAATAGACGGAATATTGACGCTTGAGAAGATTTCCGAATATGCGGGCTTATCTCTT
>CAJUQU010000355.1 GCA_910588595.1 uncultured Lachnospiraceae bacterium
TAATCCCCGGAGGGGTAAAATGTAAACCCCCATTTGAAATGGGGGTTGCTAACTAAATATATAAATTGGGGTTTGAAGGTATGTGCAATGGAACTTAAACTAATAGGATTAACCCATAAGAACGAGGTTTACCAGACATACGAGATTTACAAGCACTGTATGTTTATGTCTACTGAGGAAAAATTTAGCATAAAAGCAGACCAATTTCTTGACGATAACTTTGTAAAAATCTTGGCTTGCTGCGATCAAGACATGATGGAACACTTTCCCGAAAAGGGAGAAATACTATTATAGAAATTTCGGAGAGAGATCCTGCCAGACAAGCGGAGCGTTGTAGTATCGAATTTGCAATGCAGGATTTAGCCTCTTTTCACGGGGCTGGAGTGGTTTGCTATGCCAAAAAGATTACCTGAGATGACACTGGGGGAGGGGGCACGATGTCAAAAAGATTGTCTGAGATGACACTGGAAGAATTGTGGCAGTTATTTCCCATATATCTGACGGCGCATGATGACAGATGGGGCACATGGTATCATGAGGAATATCAAAGGCTGCATGCACGATTGTCAAATAAAAACGCGAGGTTCAACCATATAGGAAGCACCGCAATAGAAAATATATGGGCGAAACCGATCATTGATATCCTTGTCGAGATCCCTTTCGAAGAGGATATGGGCAGCGTGAGGGATCTGATCGTGCAGAATGGATATATCTGCATGGCAGAAAGTGCAAAAAGGATTTCATTTAACAAAGGATATACAGAAAACGGATTTGCTGAGAAAGTATTTCATTTACATCTGAGATACTGGGGCGACAATGATGAAGTGTATTTCAGGGATTACATGAACAGCAACCCGATCCTGGCAAAAGAATACGAAGAACAGAAGCTGACATTTTGGAAATTATATGAGCATGACCGTGACGGATATACGGATGCGAAGCACGGCTTTGTATCTGAATACACCCGAAAAGCAAAAGAAGAATACGAAAGACGAATAAGATAAAGATAAGAACGGATAAAACGGAGTCATGCCGTTGCGGGGAGGGGAGGCACTATGGCGGATCTATTGGATAACCTGAATGAAAAACAGAGGGAAGCGGTGCTCGAGACAGAAGGGTATGTCAGGGTGATCGCGGGGGCGGGAAGCGGCAAGACGAAGCTTCTCGTGAGCCGTTATGCCTATCTCGTGCAGGAGTACGGCATCGATTCCTTCAATATCCTGTGCGTGACATTTACCAATAAGGCGGCTGGCGAGATGCGGCGCAGGATCCGTGCGCTGATCGGAGATGTGTACGACACGAGCCTGATCTGCACTTATCACGGATTCTGCAACCGGCTGCTGAGGGAAAATCCGGAAAAGCTGTTTCTGAATAAGCAGTTTCAGATCATCGACAGCCAGCAGCAGAAAGCGATCCTGGGCGAGATCTACCAGAAGTTTGAGCTGAAACTTGACTATGCAAGCTTCGAGTCGATCTTGAGAAAGATCAGCTATGCCAAGAAGGACGGCTCGTACGTGACGAAACTGTGCGATCCGCAGCCCTGTCAGATATTACATGAGATCAAAAACCAGGACGACCGCATCATAGAGGAATTCCTGCAGAGGCAGAAGGCGACGTACTCGCTGGATTTTCATGATCTGATCGCGTTTGCGATCCATCTGCTGGAAAACGATCCCGAGGTGCGGGAAAAGTGGCAGGGCAGGCTCAACTACATTATGGTGGACGAGTTTCAGGACAGCTCGGCGGTGGAGATGCGGCTGGTGGATATCCTGTCAGACCAGTACCGCAATCTGATGATCGTGGGCGACCCGGATCAGAATATCTATGAGTGGCGCGGCTCTGACGTGAAGCTCCTCGTGGAATTTGACAAGTGCCACGAACCGACCCGGACGATCATACTGAACCAGAATTACCGGTCCACACCGCAGATACTGAAATGCGCGAACACGTTGATCGAGAAGAACAAGCTCCGCCTGAAAAAAGATCTTTTTACAAAGAACGCGGCAGGTGCGCCCGTGATACACTATCATTCCAGAAATGACTTTGAGGAGATGGATCAGGTGATCGGGAATATCAAAAAGCTGCGCGCGGTACAGGGATTTCGGTATTCTGATTTTGCCGTCATATACCGCTCCGGTTTTTTGTCCCGCGTCGTGGAGAAGAAACTGGTTGAAAAAAATATTCCGTATGAGATATTTGGCGGCGTGCGCTTTTATCAGAGAATGGAGATCCTCGATATCCTGGCTTATCTGAAACTGATCGCATACGATGACGATACCTGTTTTCGGCGTATTGTGAATACGCCGCGCAGACGGTTTGGACGGGCAAAGATGAATGCGCTCGAGGGGTTGAGGGAATCCGGGGACTCCTTTTTTGCGGCGCTGTCCATGCACCTTGACACGAAGGAGTTTCAGAACAGCGGGGCGGCGAACTTCGTCCATTTTATCAATTCCATGCGGGGCAGTTATCGGAAAAAGCGCATATCCGACATTGTGAATGAGGTGACACGGGATTCCGGCTATGAGGAGTATATCCGTGAGCTGGGTGACGAGGAGCGGCTCGACAATCTCGCGGAGTTTAAGCGCATCGCCAATGAGTTTGAGCGGGAATTTGGGGAGAATCTAAGTCTCGAGGAATTTCTGGAGCAGATCGCGCTCCAGTCGGGGGAGGACAGGGAGGATCAGCGGGACACGGTGAAGCTCATGACGATACACGCGTCGAAAGGACTGGAATTTCCGGTCGTGTTTATCCTCGGTTTTACGGAGGGCGTATTCCCTTCGGCAAAGACGATCGGGGAGCGCAAAAACCTTGGTCTGGAGGAGGAGCGCAGGCTGTGCTATGTGGCGATCACCAGGGCGGAGAAGCATCTGTTCCTGATGGAGTCGGAGGGCACGTCGCAGAATGGCATGCAGAAGCTGGTATCGCGCTTTATCGAGGAGATCGGGGAGCAGAACTATGTGCGGATCGGGCAGATTTCGGAGGATTTAAAGCAGGAGAGCAGAAGCTATAAGGCGAAACTGGACCGGGAGATCGGAGTGGAGCAGGACGATACCCGCAAGGTTGGGGAAGTGGTTGAGCACCATATCTTTGGCAGGGGAACGATCGAGGAGATCGATGTGAAGAGGTCTAGCTATCTGATCCGGTTTGAGAGATTCGCGCAGCCCAGAAGCATCTCATGCCGCTATTTTGAGCATGAACATGAGGATATCAGGCAGAAATATATAGGGCAGGAAAACGCAGCCGCTTCAAATACCAAATGTTTCAAATCCGCTGATGGCTGGGGGGTGAAACAGGGGCTTGATGACACGAACAAACATTTGAAATCAGAGGGTGGCAAGAAAGAACGTCGTTGGTCTGAGTCTGTTCTGGAAACAAGATTAGGGGATTTTGCAGGTGGCAAGCAGGAACAACAGGCGGATAATGAAAAGGAAGAACAGAAGGATCATGCAGCGGGATCGGTCACAGTGGGAAAAACGGTAGATGCAGGGTTGATGCCATATGATATGTATGTGGATCGGGACACAGAGACAATTGCAGATAGGACTGCATTGTCTGATAGTGTTGTGTTTGACGTCGAAGAAACAGAGCACAGTGAAGAAAGCAAAGAAGTATATGCCTGTGAAGTGTGCGGAATCGAAGAAACAGAGCGAAGTGAAGAAAACAAAGAAGTAAATGCTTGCGAAGTGTGCGTAGTGGAAGAAACAGAGCACAGTGAAGAAAGCAAAGAAGTATATGCCTGTGAAGTGTGCGGAATCGAAAAAGCAGAGGGCGGTGAAGAAAGTAAAGAAGTATATGCCTGTGAAGTGTGCGGAATCGAAGAAACAGAGCGAAGTGAAG
>CAJUQU010000356.1 GCA_910588595.1 uncultured Lachnospiraceae bacterium
GTGTGGGATCTTCTGCGCCATCGTGTACATCTTCCAGTCCTGCACCAGCGGCGAGCGGCAGACTCCCTCGATGCTTAAGCCGTTTTTCAGCCTTGCCGCTATGGTTCCCGTCCGTTTACTTCTTTATTCATATACAAAGTCAGTTTCCGTGTTTGTATAAAGGTTTTGCCTGCGAGCTTCGGCTTTTGCGTGATAGTCCGGTTTTCCCGACAGGAAACTTTTTTGAAAACCCCTCCATTGTATTTTTTTCTGATCCGCTTTATACTGTAACTATACCGGTATAAACCCATCAGGCAACTGTAAAACAAAACACCCGCATATAACGACTGATTAAATATTCTGCAGTTCCCTGACATAAAGCAAATCAGATAGGAGAAACCGAACATGAATATAGGAGAACAGATTAGAAGTTTACGTAACCAGAAAAAAGTAACACAGGAAACACTGGCGGCAGAAATGGGCGTTACCGTTGGTGCCGTAAGCAAGTGGGAAAGCGGCACCACGCTGCCGGACGTACAAATGCTTTGCAGCCTTGCAGATTACTTTGAGGTTACTACAGATAAGTTGCTGGGACGCACTTATAAAGGCAGCTTTGCGGTCTGCGATGATGCAGACTTCATCTGTGACACAATCCGGGGAATTATGGAAAAAGAGGGGTATACCTGCGTCGGCCTGGCGAAGAACGGCACACAGCTTCGTAAGATTTTTGGCAAAAACGCCCCCGATATTCTGTTCCTGGATATACATCTTGGAGAAGAAGACGGGCTTGAACTGTTAAAGGAATTAAAAGAAAGCTACAGTGAAACCAGAATCGTTATGGTCACGGCGGACAATACCGAAAAGACAATACAAGCCGCAATTTTATACAAGGCGGACGCCTTTGTTACAAAGCCTTTTCAACCCCAGCATATCCTGACGGCACTAATTTCGTAACAGTATTATATTATGCACATTAATCAGATCTATCGGAGATTGGTTCCGGACAGCCTGACGGCAAATGCCCCAATCCCGGCGGCACGAGATACAGCGGGTTGCCCCTGTTTCGGGCAGAAAGCCAGACAACGTGCAGAATTTATAAAATGGAAGCGGTCATTGAAGCTTCGGCCTGAAGTGGAAAACATGGAGCTGTCGTTTTAACGGTTGAAAAATCGTAAGGCGGCAGCTCCCATTTGGGAGTTTTGTCTGATAGTATACGAGTAATGGTCTGGTTCTTATGCTCCAGAAGCAGTAGAAGGAGCTGGTATTCATTCGGTGTCAGCTCTACCAGGCAGTCTTTTTTATAGACTTTGGATGTCTTTTTATTGATGCAGACATCCCCGCAGTAAAGGCTTCGTCACATAGTCATCCGCCCCGATGGACAGCCCCTGCACCATGTCCTGCGCCCCGTCACGCACCGTCAGCAAAATGACTGGGATAACTGTATTTTCACTTAAACTGCGGCAGAGGGTATCAGACAGTTCCATGCTATCTTCAACATATCAGATATGATTCCTGTAATTTTATGAATATCTGTATTATCACGAAAACGCTGAGTCACTTCCGTGTTTGTATCATATCCCCCGTTTTCCAACAGCATTTTCCGTCAAGCTAATGCGCCTTTCAGCCAAAACCGCCAATATCCTACTCCTTTTTACCTTTCCGCTTTATACTATCACGGAAACCCCTGACTTTTGCGTGAAAGTATACTTTTGCCTGATAGTACGATTTTATCCCCTATTGCCATCCTATCAGCGGCATCCATAAACCAAAAAATTGGGGCCCACCAATCACCGTGATGAACCCCACCAAGCCTTAAAACCCTTGATTCATGACAATAGAAAGCTTGCTTTCTATTGTATTAAGCCATTCTTCAATACTTTCGCCTGTTAGTAGCAAAAATCCTATGGCATCAATTTAAGATAGCCGCCTGCGCCGCTGTTAAACATTTTTTAGGGGTATCAACACATCCCTATGCGTAACTATATCGCCATCTGCTTCCTCCCTGATTTTTTTCATATGTTCCCTGATCTTTGCCTCATAACCGTTCCAGGACGGCTCATAATACTTTTTTCCCGTAAGTTCATAGGGCAGATACTGCTGCTCCACATAGTGATTCTTATAGTCATGCGCGTACTTGTAACCTGTCCCGTGCCCCAATTTCGCGGCACCCTTGTAATGCGCGTCCTGCAGGTGCGGCGGTATCGGCAGATTCCCACTTCTTTTGATCTCCTCGCCTGCTGCAAAGATCGCATTGCACGCCGCGTTGCTCTTCGGCGCGCACGCCACATAGGAGGCTGCCTGCGCGAGAATGATCTGCGCCTCCGGCATGCCGATGCGCTCCACCGCAAGCGATGCGCTCACAGCCACATTCAACGCCATGGGATCTGCGTTTCCGACGTCCTCCGCGGCGCAGATCATGATGCGCCTGGCGATAAAGGCAACCTGTTCCCCCGCGTAGAGCATCTTCGCCAGATAGTACACTGCCGCATCAGGATCAGAGCCGCGCATGCTCTTGATAAATGCCGAGATCGTGTCATAGTGATTGTCTCCGGTCTTATCATACAGTACGCGCCGCTTCTGGATGCACTCCTGCGCAACCTCCACCGTAATGTGGATCTTGCCGTCGTCGCTCCTGTCTGTCGTCATGATCCCGAGCTCGATGGCATTCAGGGCATGCCGCGCGTCACCGCCTGACAGGTCTGCCAGAAATTCCAGCGCGTCCTCGTCAATCTCGGCGTCATAACTGCCCATGCCTTTCTCTATGTCATACACAGCCCGCTTTAACAACGCTTTGATGTCTTGCTTTCCCAGCGGCTTGAGCTCAAAGATCACCGAGCGCGAGATCAAAGCCCCGTTCACCTCAAAATACGGATTCTCCGTCGTTGCGCCGATCAGTATGATCGTCCCGTCCTCCACAAAGGGAAGCAGGTAATCCTGCTGGCTCTTGTTAAAACGGTGGATCTCATCGATGAACAGGATCGTTCGCTTTGCGTACATAGCAAGTGTTTCTTTTGCCTTGCCGATGACCTCCTCCATGTCCTTCTTGCCGGCAACCGTCGCATTGATCTGTGTGAATTCGGCACTCGTCGTGTTGGCGATCACCTTCGCCAGTGTCGTCTTGCCCGTCCCGGGCGGTCCATAAAAAATAACAGAGCTTATCTTATCCGCCTTGATCGCCCTGTACAGAAGCTTGTCCTTTCCGATGATGTGGGACTGCCCCACGACTTCCTCCAAAGTCGTGGGGCGGAGCCTTGCCGCGAGCGGTGCCTCTTTTTCCTGTGTTGTACTTCTCATGTATTCAAATAAATCCATCTGCTGCTCTCCAATATTCCATAACGTTCGATCTCTTTATTTTATGATTTGTTCTGCGCCGCCACAAGGCTCTCACCGCCGTAGATCTTCCGAAGCTTCGGCTTCTCGATCTTGCCGGTCGGATTGCGCGGGATATCCGCGAAGATCACCTTGCGCGGTCGCTTATACTTCGGAAGCTTCATACAGTATGTATTGATCTCCTCCTCCTCGGCGTGCATCCCCTCTTTTATCTCTATAATAGCAGCTGTTATTTCTCCCAGGCGCTTGTCCGGGATGCCGATCACAGCCACATCCTTGATCTTGTCGTTCGTCCGCAGGAAATCCTCGATCTGAACGGGATAGATATTCTCACCGCCGCTGATCACGACATCCTTCTTGCGGTCTACAAGGAAGATAAAGCCGTCCTCGTCCTCCTGCGCCATGTCGCCCGTAAACAGCCACCCGTCACGCAGCACTTCATTCGTAGCCTGCTCATCATTGTAGTAACAGGTCATGACACCCGGTCCTTTCACGGCAAGTTCTCCGACCTCGCCGCGCGCCACCT